>JBAVGL010000207.1:0-16517 GCA_049684795.1 Chitinivibrionales bacterium
CGGCCTGGTCGACTGTCCGCCGACGTCCAGGACATCGGCGCCCTGCGCCGCCAACCGGCGAGCATGGTCCAGTGCCGCGTCGATCGAAAAAAACTTTCCCCCGTCATAAAAAGAATCGGGAGTTACGTTGACAATCCCCATTATCGCGAAGGGTTTTTCAAGGACATGGCGCAGGGTTTCATGCCGGGCATGGCTATGGAATTCGGTATGTTTCGTCACCATAATGCACTACGGAAAAGGACGCAGGATCTCTCTATCAAACTATGCGCATGAATTATACATGAATTCTTTTTCCTCGGCACAATCAAGGGAATCCTTTTCTTTCAGGAGAATCCCGGTCAGATTACGTTTTAATGTTCTTTTTGGTATCAATAATGTAAGAAACTTCCATTATGGGCACGGGGCGCGCCTTGTTTTTTATGAAGGACCTTTTTCCGGTTGTTTGTTGTTTTCATTGACATCCGTCAAAGCGTTTTTCACGTCTTCGGGTCGCGCCTCTTTTTTTTCCGAAATAGTATCGGGCGCGGCGCCTTCTTTTTTGGTTCGAATGAGGGACCGTGTTTTTTTAGGGGTCTCGATGACAATTCCTTTCACGACTTTATCGATATCTTCACGGTCCAGCATTTCATACTCCAGAAGCGCATGCGCCAGACGATCCAGCTCTTCACGGTGCTCCAGAATAATGCTTTTGGCCCGGGAATACTGGTCTTCCACCATTCTTCGCATGAGAGCGTCGATGGTTTCGGCCGTTTTTTCAGAATAGTCCCGGCGCCGGTTAAAATCCCTCCCTAAAAATACCGCCTCGTCTTTCTCGCCGTATGTCAGCGGCCCCAGCTCAGAGGTCATGCCGTAATCGCAGATCAGTTTCCTGACCATTTCCGTGGCCTGTTTTATGTCGTTCGCGGCCCCTGTCGTGGAAAGGCTGAATATTATTTCTTCGGCGACCCTTCCTCCCATGGCGATGCAGATTCGGTCGAGAATATATTCCTTCGAATAGCTGTGCTTATCCTCTCCGGGGAGCGAAAACGTGACGCCGAGCGCGCGCCCGCGGGGAATGATCGTCACTTTATGGAGCGGGTCGGCTTCTTTACAATAGAGATTGCATATCGCGTGGCCGGCTTCATGATAGGCGGTTTTCTGCTTTTCGTCGTCCGACAGCACCATGCTTTTGCGTTCGACGCCCATGATCACCTTGTCTTTCGCTTCTTCGAAATCGAGCATGGTCACCTTTTCCTGTCCGAACCGCGCGGCCATGAGCGCCGCCTCGTTGACGAGGTTCGCCAGGTCCGCGCCAACGAATCCCGGCGTTCCGCGCGCGATAGTATGAAGGTCAACGTCTGGTCCGAGCGGGATGTTTTTCGTATGCACCTTCAAAATCCCCTCCCGGCCCTTGATGTCCGGAATATCAACGACTATCTGCCGGTCGAAACGGCCGGGGCGCAAGAGCGCCGGGTCAAGCACGTCGGGCCTGTTGGTGGCCGCGATGAGAATGACGCCTGAATTGACTTCAAAGCCGTCCATTTCAACGAGTATCTGATTAAGAGTCTGCTCGCGTTCATCGTGTCCGCCGCCGAGGCCCGCCCCCCGCTGCCGGCCGACCGCGTCGATTTCATCGATGAAAATGATGCACGGCGAATTGCGTTTCGCGGTATCGAAAAGGTCCCGCACTCGCGAAGCGCCGACACCCACGAACATTTCGACAAAATCGGACCCGCTCATGGAAAGAAAAGGCACCCCGGCCTCTCCGGCGACGCACCGCGCCAAAAGGGTCTTTCCGGTGCCTGGAATCCCCAGCAAAAGCACCCCTTTGGGGATTTTTCCGCCGAGCCGCTTAAATTTCTGGGGGTTTTTTAAAAATTCGATTATCTCTTCGAGTTCCGCCTTCGCTTCATCCAATCCCGCGGCGTCGTCAAAGGTGTTCTGCGGCCTGTCCATCGCATGCAATTTGGCCCTGCTTTTGCCGAAACTGAAAAGCCCTTTCTGGCCGGACTGCATTTGACGGAACATGAATACCCAGAAAAGAATGATGAGCAGCCAGGGAAGGCTGTTGATGAGAATGTCCCCCCAATTCATCTTTTCGGGTTCAAAAGAATATTGCAGTCCGCGGCCGTCCCACTCCTTAAGCATCTGCGAATCGATAAACGGCAGATTAACGCTGAAAAGCTTTGTCCCCGCGACGATTTTGACGCCCGGCACTTTTGCGAGCGCCGACGGGTCCGTCACTTCACCGTGCAGGACCGCGCGATTGATCCCTTTCAGGTCTATCTGCATCTTGACAATACGGACATCCGGCGTCGCGATAAGGTCCTTGAATTGACTGTATGAAATGCTTATTTCCCGCAAGGGGGTGTAGTCGCCTAAAAAACGCAGACCGAGAAATATGGTGACAAGCACCAAAAGCCACATGAGGAAGGTCCTCGAAGATTCGTTTAGATTCGGCTTTTTCCCGTCTTTGCCCATCGGGGCCTTGTTCCTTTTTCTAATGGACGGATTTTTTTTCTTGAAAGACTGGTCGGATTTTTTTAATTCTCTATTTAAATCTAACAAAAATAACCTCCTTGGAATCCGGGGCCCGGGAAACCATTCGGAACTGACCAGGCCGTATATGTAGATAAAACAAATACCTAGCTAGTATATAATAAGGGTCAAATAAAATACATCCTTAACTAACCCACAGGGTGGATAAGAATCTGTAAGCTTAAATTATCTACGTGTGCCGCGTAAACAATTCAAACACAGATTCTAATGCTTTTACAGGAAATCTTTACGACGGCCTTCGTTTGAGAAGTCAATCGAAAAAAATGACTGATACGTATGCCGGGAAGCCAGATTATTTCATCATTTTTATTCACAACGACGCCCTTTCCCGCCGGTCCATTTCCGGGTATTTTCCGTTTTTTGAGAAACATTGCAACATTCCTGAACCCATCGCTTCCCAAAGGCCGGAAAATATCGTCGGGCCTGATGGAACGAAAAACCATTGGTCCGGTTATCAGCGCGGCATTCAGATAAACGGTCCAATTGTCCTTTGAAAAAGAAAAAGCGGTTTTGTCGGTTGTCTCAAATTTTATAACCTCGAACAAGAGTTTTTCGTTTTCGCATACAGTAGTTCCCGGAACGGCGATTTCGAAGCGCTCGACGGGACCGTTTTTGTTGGGCGTCCTTGCTTTTAAGGAATTATTGCCTTTAAAAAACTCAACGATATCACCGGCGCACGAATAGCGCCATCCTCCCGGCAGCAGAAATGTGCCGTTGGTCCTTGAAGCATTTGAAAAAAGCGCGGTAATATGCCGGCGTTCAAAGGGGATTTCCTTGTCCCTGAAAAATTCCGCGATGGCCTCTTCCGCAATGGCCGTACCGACTAAACCGGATTTTGAAACAGCGTAGCGGCCCTTATTTTCGCGGGTTACGTTGCTCTCCGTCCATGCATCGATGATAGGCCGAAGCGCGTTCCATGCGGTCCTTGCATGGTCCGCAGTCCGGGCAATGCGATTAACGGCGTCGGGCGACTTTGCGACAATGGCGGGAAGCACTTCGCTCCGTATCCAATTGCGCTTGAACCGAAGATCCGTGTTTGAGGAATCTTCCCTGAAACCGATTTCCCTTTCGGCAAGCCAGTCCCGGAGGCTTTCCCGTGGTACTGTCAGCAGGGGCCGTATGACGCCGTCTTCGCGCACGGGCAGGAGCGACCGCAGGCCCTTGAGCCCGCACCCGCGCATGAGGCGCATAAGCACGGTTTCCGCCTGGTCGTCGGCGGTATGTCCAGTTGCGATGAACGTAAACCTTTCCGTTTCCCTGACGCGGGAGAAAAACGCATAGCGCTCGCGGCGTCCCCATTCTTCCAGGCCCGCAATACCCTGGGGTTTTTCAAGCTCTTTCATAAAGAAATCGGCCCCCGCGTCACGCGCCAGATTCTTGACAAATAGAGCATCAGCGTCCGACTCGCTTCCCCGCAGACGGTGGTTGACATGGACGACCGCAAGCCGCCCTATACGGAGCCGCTCTTTCAGGGAATCAAGCACCCGGAACAAGGCGACGGAATCGCCGCCGCCGCTTACCGCGACGCATACGCTTTTGGGCGAGTCGGGAAGAAACGACCTGAAGAAAACCGCGACTTCTTCGCAAATTCCGTCTGGGTGCATATTGCTTCGCATGAAAGATGGAAAGTTTTGCCGACACAAAGATTCGAACTTCGGGCACAGGGACTACAAGGCCATTCCAAATATTCCATTCGGTGACAATGTATATTTACAATATAATATTTCTTAAAAATTATTCCAAAACCATATTACGATAGGATTTTCAGACATTCTTAATTGAAAAATTACCCTCTATGGATTGTTCAAAAAAACTATATATTTAAAAAATGAAAAACGGAAATAAAGAAAAAAACGGGCAATCATTGACGGAAATGATAAAACATAGATTAGGTTGAAAAGACTAATAGTTAACAAAAGATAAATTATAATTCTATGAAAAACGCGATTATCAGCCTTTTTCAGCGCTCTGGTCTGCGGGTTTTTCGGAAATTCGACCGCCGCTCATTGCCCATTATTATTTGTCTTTTACCCTTCGTTTCATCCGCCGCAACTCCCGGCTTCGACACTCTGGTGAACTATGACACTGCTTGGACGTATGTGTATGATGGGGGAAGCAATGTTGATGTGCTATATGATTTAAAGGTTCTACCTAATGGGACAAGTGTTTGTGTAGGCGAATCGGCTGATACTTCTACAGGAAACGCAAATACGGTTCTAATTAAGCTTGATGCTTCCGGCCATGTGCTACAGAAAAAATTATTCACAACAAATAATCAGCAAGTTTACCGATACAATACTCAATACGCTCGTTCAATAGCAATAGCGAAAAATGGTGATTTTATTATTGGCGGAGTTCGCGATATTTCACCGTACATCATGCGTACCGATTCCTTCGGTAACATTAAATGGGCCACATGGCTATATGATTCCGTAAACAATCGAAATTATCTTCTTAGTCGAGGTGCCACAATAAACAGCGTTAAAGAAACGAGCCGGGGAACGATCATCTGCGCAGCCGGTGATTATTTTACCGATGCGAGTTACATGTATGGGAGTACAAATAATGATTATGCAGTATAGCCAACCGACCTGCAAAATAAAATCAAACAAAAGGCAAATATTATATTGGAGTTCATTGAGCAAAGGAAAGAAAATGCCGACAATTTCAATGTTTTTCGGTATTCTTATACGAATGTTTTTTAAAGATACCGATAAACATCATGTTCCCCATATTCATGCTGATTATCAGGGACAGGTTGGGACGTTTTCAATACCTGACGGAAATCTGCTTGCCGGTGAGTTGCCGCCAAATAAACACAAACTTGTTGTGGCCTGGATTGAAATTCATAAGGAAGACCTTTTGGCGGATTGGGAACTCGCAGTTTCCGGTAAAAAACCATTTACAATTAAAGGACTTGACCAATGAATATAATTGAAATTTTACCGCATCCCAATTGGACTCTTTCAATTGTATCAGATGATGGCCGTAAAGGAGAATTTGATGTTGGCCCGTACCTCCAATATGAAGCTTTCGATGATTTAAAGATGGTATCTGAATTTATGAAAGTATCTAATGGTGGTTACTTTATAGAATGGGATTGTGGAGCGGACTTGTCTGCGGATACTATAGAGGCTTATTGGAAGGTGACGGGCAATGTTTCAAATCTGGCCATGACACAGAAACCCTAAGGGTTTTTTAAGGGCTGGCGGACAAACTGACTTGACGTTCGGTTTCAGGCTCGATAATGTACTCGTTGCGAATGATGCTTCCGCGTGCTCGCTTTTTGGTTCCGGCAATCCCAGATTAGGGCTTAACGATAAAAACACCGCCCGAATTCTTATTATTCAACCGCGATTGGATGCTTTTAAAGCTCATGCTGCGTCCCCTAAGATCATAGAGCGCGGCGCCCTGCGGAGGATTCCGCCGGTCATTGTTTGTGATGAGGACGTAACGCGATTGTTTTGGTTGAGGGCGGGTTTGGAGAACCTGCGCTCCTTGCTTCACGCCCGTCGTCTTCAACGGATCGATCCACCCCTTCTGGCTTCCCAGCAGCCAGTTGCGGCAGAAGAGCATGCACTTGCAACCATGATAGGTACACGTCCATTCATCACCCTTTGCGTGAGTGAGATCGCCGGGATTGAAAAACCATCCTCCATAGAGCGGGTCAAAATAAGTCTGTCTTATAAATCCCCAATGCGTTTTGCAGTCTTGCAGATACGAATCTCCGGCATTACAAAGGATCCCCATGCTGCAATAGGATGAAAGCAATTCGGCATCAGGCCACCATTGATCGGCAAAATGTTGACCGGGGGTGCTTTTCGTGCGGACATACGCGTGAACTTTTTTCAGATTAGTAATGGCGGACGAGGGCGGAACGGTGTCGATGGCCTGATAATAAAAATAGAACAAATATACGTCTTCGGCGTCGAGGCCATTGTTAACTCCGGTGCCGACCGTCATTTCTCTATTGTTATCACTGACTATATGGCCATCGCTCTGTATCCATTTGCTGCCGCAAAAAATGTCGGCCGACTCTTTGACGCGCCTTTTAAGCAAGGCCCTGTCCGCCGAATCGGGCCGGTTGGCCGGCCACGCGATATACAACCAAGCCATTCCTTCGATCCAGTGATGCAGGACATCCTGGTCTTTTTTCGTTTCGCCATTGGTGAGACTGCCGTCGCTATTAAGAAAGCCGTAATACATGCCATAGGTACTATCGTGCGCTTTACTCTCAATCCATTTCCATGTCGTTATCGCAATATGCAGCGCCATGGTATCGTGAGTGGCCAGATAATACGCCGAAAGTCCGGTGAGAGCAAAACCATTGTGATAGAGGGGCTTATCGCAAGCCGGCGAGATTTGCGCGCTCGTTGATCCGGCGTGAATTGCGCTTCCGCCGTTTGATTTGTCCCACCATGTATCGCGTATGAAAGCATAAATCGCATCTGCCGTCTGCTTAAATCCGGCATACTCAGGATGCATTATCGCACCCATTGAAGAGGAAAAAAGATGCCGCGATTCCATATCCAAGTTCTTGTCTGAGGAAAGCGAGTTAAACTGCCGGTCAAAATTCATATATACTCCCCCGCCATTTTTGTCGATAATTTTGGGGAAATATGCTTTAAGATAATGATTCGTAAGCATGGTGTCGATATCGGTCGCAAGCGCGACTTTATCGATCGTCTGTCCAATGGCGGCATTTCCAAAAAATGCACAGCAAAAAGCGAGCGCCCGCATCGCTGAACCCTTTTTCATAGACTTCCCCTTTTTCGTCAACCATTTAAAATTTAATGATAGAAATAATACCAATGTCTGAATCCCAATGGATTTCCGGGATAAATATAGCTATTATTGTATATAATTGTCAAATTTGCGAATACCGGCATTGTGGCTTCCGGTTCACGCTTGAGACTGATAGATCAAATATGGACATTTAACGAGGCCGAAGCGTATCTTTATGAGGCAATAGGTTAAAAGCGCATGAAGAAACGAAAAAAATCAACTTATAATCGATTACCTCATGAAGGCGGTCCGGAGAAAAAGCGCGGCAACAAAGTTGTCGGCGCGCATACGCTCGATGTACCTGATGCTGAACGTTTCTCCAAATCATTGACGGTCGTATTGTGTCTGGCGCTTGTCCTGTCTACCTTGGCGGTGTATTCCCAGATGTATAACCACGGATTCATCGCCTACGACGATAACCAGTATGTTTATGAGAACGCGAAGGTGAAAAACGGCTTGACACTTCCGAACATCGCCTGGGCTTTCAGCACATTTTATTATGCCAACTGGCATCCCCTTACCTGGCTTTCGCATATGACGGACTGCCAATTGTTCGGACTCAATCCGGGGTTGCATCATGGAATGAATTTGTTTTTTCATATGGCAAACGTCCTTTTGCTTTTTGCGATCTTCATGAGGGTCACGCGGCGGCCGTGGAGAAGCTTCTTTGTCGCGGGGATTTTCGCGCTCCATCCGCTGCATGTGGAGTCCGTGGCGTGGATATCCGAACGAAAGGACGTCCTCAGCACATTATTCGGATTGCTGTCGCTGTATTTTTATATACGCCATGCCGAAAAACCGGCCGCGCTGAGCTATGCGCTCCTGCTTTTAAATTTTGCCATGAGCCTTATGGCAAAACCCATGCTGGTGACGCTTCCTTTTGTCTTCCTTCTCCTGGATATTTGGCCGCTTAAACGCATGCAAATACCTTTCGTCAAGAAAAACCGGGCCCTTATCGCTGAAAAGATCCCCCTGCT
The DNA here is from genome assembly GCA_049684795.1 of Chitinivibrionales bacterium. Taxonomy (GTDB): domain Bacteria; phylum Fibrobacterota; class Chitinivibrionia; order Chitinivibrionales; family FEN-1185; genus JBAVGL01. The sequence continues at coordinate 8,301 of JBAVGL010000207.1, forward strand.
TGTTATGGCGGCGGTCAGCAGCGCGCTGACGTATATGGCCCAGCATGCCTATGGGGCGGTTATACCGCTTGTCAGTTTGCCGCTTTCGCAACGTATCGGCAACGCCGCCATTGCATATTGTCTTTATTTAGTCAAGGCTTTCCGGCCCAGCCGCCTTGCCGTGCTGTATCCGATCCAGACTCCGGTTGCTTCTTCCGTAATTTTCGCGGCGATCTTCCTCCTTGCCGTTACGATTATCGCCGTTTTCAGCTTTAAAAAACGGCCGTATATTTTAACAGGCTGGCTGTGGTACATCGGTATGCTCGTTCCCGTGATCGGCATTGTCCAGGTGGGAGTCCAGTCGATGGCTGACCGCTATACGTATCTTCCCCTGGTCGGCATTTCCGCGGCCCTGGTCTGGCTCCTTGCGGATATCGGCGAAGAACGGCGCATTCGTAAAAGCATCTACATAACCATCGGCTGCGCCCTGTTTCTCTGCCTCGGACTGTGTGCGTTTCGGCAAACCGCCTATTGGAAATCCAGCCTGTCGCTCTTTGAACATACGCTCGCCGTGACGGACGGGAATTTTACCATACACAATAATTTAGGGACGGTTCTCGAACGTGAAGGAATGTTTGACGACGCCATGACCCACTACCGCGAAGCCCTGTCCATTAACGATAATTTTGCCGAAGCCCACGCCAATCTCGGATTTGACCTCCTGCGAGAAGGAAAATTCGAAGAAGCCGGCTCCCATCTTTTTGCCGCCGTTCGAATCAACCCGAAGGCGCCGAAAGCGCAAGGCGATCTTGGGACGTTCCTGGCGGCACAGGGAAGATTTGACGAATCCATTACTCATTTTGAAAAATGCCTAAGCATGGTGCCCGATTATCCCGAAATACAATGCAATCTCTGTTACGCGCTGCTGCAGTTGAAGAGGCCGGAGGAAGCGCTGGCGCACTGCACGAAGGCTTTGCAATTGAAACCGGGATTTATTGACGCCCGGTATAACCTTGGAATGGCCTTTGCGGCCATGGGAAGGAACGCAGAAGCGCGGGCTGAATTTTCAAATGCGGTCGCGGCAGATCCCAACTACCTGCCCGCAAAAGACGCCCTTGAACGGCTCAATAAAGATCATTAAAAGCGGCGATGTCGATCAAGGCAATTCGTAGGGATTTAGAAAAAGGATCTCCCAGTCGGATACTCCATGCATAAAAAAGCGGGCGACGCGACCGGCAAGCTTGTCCGTTTCCTTTTTCGTTGAGTCGATACCAACGACCTGTGGATACCAGGAACCGCCCTGGAATATCCGGACGGGCGTTGTCCATCCAAGCGGATCGGCAATGTCCGGGTTAAAGGTCACGTAGCTGCCCTCCTGTGCGTATCCCGGAGGGCCTTTTGCCCGATTGAGAAGGATCACATAGCGGTTAATGTGCGTGTTCCAGTGGATCGAAGGGCCCCAGAACGCATCGGTCGCCGAGTCGGCCCAGCTCCTTGCGGCCGGAAATATCGGAGTGGCCCTCCCCTTTAACCCCGGTTCGCTCCATCCGCCCTCATACCATTTCAAGACATTGTTTACAGGGGCATTACGGTCGCTAAATTTCATGCGGGCAACGGCAACACCCTGTTCCGAAACATCCCCGCCATAAACGCTGAAAAAGAAGTAGAAGTACTCTCGTGCGGAATCCGGCAATACCGAAAAATCGCCATTGCCGCCCGCGTCAAAACCATTTTCGGCGTTACAGTTTACAGTGTCCCGCGTTTCGATGATATAACCGAGATTATTAAAGGTGAGTCCGTTATCGTGTGAAACCATCGCCCCGATCCTCGGCACGGTGAGGTCATTGTCCGGACATATTCCGTCGGGCTCGTTATGATACCAGGCGTAGAGCGTGCCGTCCATATCTTTCCAGGTGCTCTCGATCCAATAACCGCCGCTATCCATAGTGGTATCCAATGCTATAGGAACGACATTATTCAGATTGAACAGGTCGGCGCCGCTGGAACGGCGTATTCCATTACAGGAATTGAAGAGGAAGAGGGTATTTCCATCCCAGTGCGCAGGGCCATTGCAGTCGGTGGAATCCTTGCCCTTTGGAAACGATAAATACGGCGCGGCCCTCAGAACCGCTCTGATGGATGAAGTGTCAACGAGGATACGGGTTACTTCACAACCGGCGCACGCGAGAAGCAGGATGAACAAGATGCCTATCAGCGGCAGCGTTTGGCGCTTCGATGGCGTGAACCGTTTTTGCGGGGTGCGTTGTAAGCAAGCTTTCAATTTGTAAACTCAGGGTAATCGTTGCGCGCGCTTTCGCCGTCTTTGCATAATGAAATTAGGTTCTGTAGGCGAATTATATACGCGTTTAGCGTAGATAATTACCCGTACAGAACCTTATCCGCCTTGCGGGTTAAGGAATAAATATAGCTGTTTTGCTCAAACTTGTCAATTTTGAAATTAACGATAATGTGGCTTCCGGTTCAGGTGAATCGCGTTGTTAAAGAAACGGCGGAAACTGATTGGAATCGGGAATTATCGCAACACCTTCAAGCTCAACAAGCCAGCCGGGACGGCATACCGCTCCCCGCAGCGCGATCAGGGGAATATCGCGTGGAACGCGATCATTGAGAATCGCGCGCACGTGAGCGAAATGTTCGACATTCCGCACATAGCACAGGATATACGCCATATCGGATAAAGAGGCGCCCTGGTTTTTAAGCAGCATTTTGATGTTGTCAAGGGTTCGGCGGGTTTGATTTTCCACGTTGCCGCCGTGCATTATCTTACCCTCTTTGTCAATGCTTGCCGTCCCGGAAATATATACATGGGACCGGTCGCCGAACTTTATCCTGAGGCCCCGTTCGAAGGTCACGCCGTATGTAATGGTCGGGGGCATATTGTCCGGCGCGTTCATCGGAAGTATTTGTTTTTCCGTAAGACCGCCGAATGAAAGGCTGTCCAGGCTGACAAGGCGGCCGGGGGCCGCCGCATTGCCTTCAATTCCCGTGCTGGCCACATACCGCGAGTCCTTGGTTAAGCCCTGGGAAAGAAAAAAATCCCTCCGGGCATCCACCATGCCCTGATAATGAGTATCGATGTCCCGCACGAAAATCCAGGTGCGGACAAGATTTTCCCGTACATTGACATTTTGGGACCGCAGATACGCGGACAAGGAGGCAAAAAGCGCCCGGGTCTGCTTTTTGGAATCCAATGGCCCGGTCCCGGTAAAATTCGCCGTCCATACCATTGAGTAATGTTCCCCTTTAACGGTCACGCCCGTGCGCCACGTATCCGGGCCGTCATTGTATATGGATTTATCAAAAGACCGGTTTTTTCCCCGCGCATGATAAGCAAGAAGAGCTACCGAACCGGGAGCGCAGGGGCTCTGCTGGATGATGGAAACCGCGCCCCTTTTTACCAAGCCGAAGATATCCGATGATCGCAGAGCGTCTTTTTGGTTAATTATGTTGCTCAGGAAAAAACGGCAAAATACAAGCGTTTTTTCGGAAAGTCCGAGTTTTTGAAGAGCGTGAATGTAATTTTCCCGGAGTTTTATCAATGCCTTTTCAAAGGAAACCGTTTTGCCGGTTTCGCTCGTCAGATAAAATTCGTCGGCCCCTTCAGGGGTCGCAAAGCATGAGCTCGCGACCATTTCGTTTATGCGGGTTGTTTGCATCATGCGAAGGCAACCGGTTTAACATGAAAAAACATAATGAAGCGTAAAATACATCATTTGGTCCGGTTGACGCGTAAAAAAGTCCCTTCGTACTTCGCCCATATCATTCCTGTTGACTTCTTAAACGTTTTTGTCGTATTTTTAAGCGATATTATATATACATAGTGCACTATCAAGGGCGTTTAGCTCAGTTGGTTAGAGTGCTTGCTTGACATGCAAGAGGTCACTGGTTCGAGCCCAGTATCGCCCACATTACCCCTGCTCCTCCACCGCCTTTAAAAATGCCATGGCATTTTTAAAGAACTTAAAGGGAAGAGGAAAGCATGAACCTTTGCGGCCCGATTTCGGCCGCCTAAAGACAGGGACGCGCATGAATATTATTCTGCCCGATGCCAGCGTTAAAAATCTCCCGGAAAATGCCACGGGGTTCGACGCGGCCCGGTCAATCGGCCCGCGCCTTGCGAAAGAAGCGCTTGCCATAAAAGTCAACGGCGTCCTTCGCGACCTTGCGGCGCCGCTTCCCGACAATGCCCGTATAGCGGTCATAACCTTTGATTCCGACGAGGGAAAGTCCGTTTTCTGGCACACTTCCTCGCACATTCTGGCCCAGGCGGTGCAGGAGCTTTTCCCTTCCGCCAAGATCGCGATCGGGCCCGCCATTGAAAACGGTTTCTACTATGATTTCGACGCGGACCATCCCTTTACACCGCAGGATTTACAAAAAATAGAGGCGCGATGCAGGGAAATCGTTGATAAAAAGATCCCCATCGAACGCAGGGAATGCGGCCGCGACGAGGCCGTTAATTATTTCAAAGAAAAATCGGAGCCGTACAAGGTCGAGCTGTTAAACGATATCGAAGGCTCTCCTAGCATGTACCGGCAGGGACAGTGGCAGGACCTCTGCCGCGGTCCGCACCTTCCGAATACCGGTTATGTCAAAGCCGTCAGGCTCTTAACCGTTGCGGGCGCCTATTGGCGCGGCAGCGAAAAGAACAAGATGCTGCAGCGCATCTACGGCATTTCGTTTCCCAAGCAAGCGATGCTCGATGAACACCTCAAACTCCTCGAAGAAGCGCACAAGCGGGACCATCGCAAACTTGGGAAGGAACTCGACCTTTTTTCATTCCATGCCGAAGGCGCCGGGTTTCCCTTCTGGCACGGAAACGGCATGGTGCTTTATAACGCCATATTGGATTTTTGCCGGAGCGAACACCGGGCGGCCGGGTATCGGGAAGTCAAGACGCCCATGATCCTCAACGAAGAACTCTGGCGCAGAAGCGGACACTGGGACAAATACCGCGAAAACATGTACTTCACAACCATCGACGAAGTCACCCACGCGGTAAAGCCCATGAATTGCCCGGGCGGCCTGCTCATCTATAAAAACTCTCCGCATTCCTACCGCGAGTTTCCCCTTAAATTCTGTGAATTCGGGCTCGTTCATCGGCATGAAAAAGCGGGCGTGCTCCAGGGACTGTTTCGCGTGCGTCAATTTACCCAGGACGACGCGCATATTTTCTGCCTGCCCGACCAGATCGAGCGGCAGATAAGCGAAGTCATCGATTTTATAATCCATATATACGGCGTTTTTGGGTTTACGGACTATAAAATGGAGCTTTCGACAAGGCCCGAGAATTTCATCGGGTCGCCGGAAATCTGGGAAAAGGCCGAGGCCGCCCTGAAAAAAGTGCTCGACGACAAGAAAATAACCTATAAAATCAATGTTGGTGACGGGGCCTTTTACGGGCCCAAAATCGATTTTCACGTCAAGGATTGTCTCAAGAGAAGCTGGCAGTGCGGGACAGTTCAGCTCGATTTCATGATGCCCGAGCGTTTTGAGCTGGAATATGCCGACGCCGACGGAACGAAAAAACGTCCCGTCATGATCCACCGCGCATTGCTCGGTTCCATGGAAAGGTTCATCGGCATCCTTCTGGAACACTACGGCGGCGCCTTGCCCTTGTGGCTGTCGCCGGTCCAGGTAACCATCATTCCCATTTCCGAAAAGTTCATCGATTACGCCAGGGAAGTACATGCACGGTGCCTGGCCGCGGGTCTGCGGGTTGACATTGACGACAGGCCGGAAAAAATGGGCTATAAAATCCGCGAGGCCGAAACCAAAAAGGTCCCCTATATGGCCATTGTCGGGGAAAAGGAAGTCCCCGCTAAAACGGTTTCCCTTCGCGGGCATGGCCGCGGCGACCTTGGCCCGGTTCCTGTTTCGCAATTTGTCGGGCAATTAATTTCGGAAAGCAATCCGCCTGCGGGCGGATAATGCAGTAACCGTATAACAAGTAAAGGAGGCCGGTATCAACAGATTTCAAGCACAAAGACAGGACAAGGACACGACCCGTGTCAACGAACATATAAGGGTCCCGCGCGTAAGGGTCATCAGCGGTTCCGGAGAATCCCTCGGGATCATGCCTACCGGAGAAGCGCTTCAAAGGGCTCTTGAAGAAAAGCTCGATCTCGTTGAAGTCGCTCCCAACGCGGAACCACCGGTTTGCAGAATAATGGACTATGGGAAATTCAAGTATGAAAAAGCGAAGAAGTTAAAAGAGGCCAAGAAAAAACAGCATATTTCGCATCTTAAAGAGATCAAAATGCACCCCAAGATCGAAGACCACGATTACAATTTCAAACTGGACCACGCCAGGAAATTCCTTTTCAGGGGCGACCGCGTCAAGGCCACCATAGTTTTCAGGGGACGGGAAATCGCGCACCTTGATTTTGGAAAAATCCTTCTCGAACGTCTCAAAACCGACTTGATTGACCTTGCCACCATCGAACTGAGCTGCAAGATGGAGGGCAGAAACATGATTTCCATGTTTGTTGCCGACAAAATGAAAATAAAGGAATTTACCCGTAAAATCGAACAGGAAAAAAAGCGGCAGGAATCTCTTGCCAAGCTGGAAGTTAAATCCGAAGTCAAGCCGGAACAGGCCTGACCGAACGGGAAAAGGTTTACATAGAAAGCTCTACATTCACTTTTTTTATTGAACAGGAGAATCCCATGCCAAAAATGAAATCAAGAAGCGCCGCAAAAAAACGTTTCAGGGCCAAACCCAATGGAACGTTCAAGCGGAAAAAAGCGTACAAAAGTCACATTCTTACTAAAAAGAACCATAAGCGCAGGGCCAGATTGGGAAAAGGCGCGACGACCGACGCCGTTCAAAGCAAAAAACTTGAGATGATGATTCAAAAATAGCACGAAGAAATATTATTCCATAGTTAGTGTAATTACAAAGGAGAGATATCATGCCAAGGGCAAAAACGCGGGTCGCATCCAGGGCCCGGAGAAAAAAGATATTAAAGGCGAACGCGGGTTATTTCGGAAAAAGGAAAAATGCCATACGAACGGCCAAAGACGCCTATTGGAAGGCGGGAAAATACGCCTATCGGGACCGCAAGCAGAACAAACGCAATTTCCGCTCGCTCTGGATCATCCGCATTAACGCGGCCGCGCGCGATAACGGAATTACGTACGGAAAATTCATATCCGGGTTGAAGCTTAAAGGAATTACCCTTGACAGAAAAGTCCTTGCCCATCTGGCCCTCCACGAACCGGAGGCTTTTAAAAAGCTTGTGGAGACCGTTAAAGGGTAATTTAAACCTCTTAAGTCCTTAAAAAACATTTGACATTGATTTTGATTAATTGTAATATTTAATTTAAGTTACTTAACGTTTAAATTATTTTATTATTAGAAATAGCGATTGTTACGCATAATTCCCAGTGCTTAAAGTAAATTATTAAGAGTTAACCGGTAATAAATTGTTTTGAATGATAGTTAATCGGAAAAAGGAGAACCGCGTTGGCTGAGGAAATCTTTTCTGAATTGGAAACCAGGATCGAAAGACTCATTTTAAAAGTTCAAAAGTTTAACCAGGAAAAAAACGGTTTTGAAAAGGAAATTGAAATACAGAAGGGGAAAAATCAGGAATTAGAAACAATAAATTTAAAATTGAAAGAGGAATTTCAGGATTTAAAGAATAATTACGAAGACCAGCGGAAAAAATTGGAAGTTACGGCCGGCAAGATTCAAGGATTGCTTTCAAAGCTTGAATCAATCGAGTAATGCCGGAAAAAGTAAACGGTTTTTGTGTCCGCTTTTTTCGGGGGCTGAATGGGTTCGTCTACGGAAAGTGTACGCGTTATTATCTATGGTGATGAGTATTCAATAAAAGGTGATGCTGATATTGAAACAACTAAAAAAGTTGCCGAATATGTTAATCTCAAAATGGAAGAAGTCCAAAACAGCGTTACATCGCGTGATAAGGTAAAAGTTGCGGTTCTGTCAGCAATGAATATTGCGGGTGAACTTTTAGGTTTTAAGGAAAAATATGAGCATTACCTCAATAAATATGAGGAACTGCAGAAAAAGGCCGCCGCAATAAGTCAAAGGATAGATGATAACGTTGAGATCGTATAGCATCAGTTAGGCGTACGCTTTTCTTAATGCTTTTGCAATAGTAAACCTACCCAAAACGCACCCCCCCAATACGCAATACTAGTTTATCGGAAAAAATACATTTGTTGAGGAGGTTTGCATGAATTTAGAAC
>JBAVGL010000208.1:0-16825 GCA_049684795.1 Chitinivibrionales bacterium
CGTTCCTTCCTTGCCGGGCTTTGGATTTTCCGGCAAACCTGCGGTTGGAGGCGTTAACAATTTTACAGTTTCCGAGCTCTGGGCCAAACTGATGACTGAAGAACTCGGCTACAAAAAATTTGCGGCAGGCGGTGGAGATATGGGCTCCGGAGTCACCAGGTATCTGGCTGCAACACGCCCCGAACTTCTGGTGGGTATCCACGTCACCGATATAGGGATAATCAGGCAGCTCATGACCGCTCAAAATGAAGCAGCGCTTTCCAAAGAAGAACTGCAATACAAGGCAAACGCTCAGAAATGGCTTGCACAGGAAGGTGGATACATATCTCTCCAGTCGACCAAGCCGCAGACGCTCGCCTATGGGCTTTCCGATTCACCGGCAGTATTGGCTGCTTGGATTATTGAAAAATTCCGTGCGTGGAGCGATTGCAATGGTGAGCTTGACCAGAAATTCGGCAATGATGAACTGCTCACCAACATAATGATTTATTGGGTCACAAATACCATAGGCTCCTCCGCGCACCGGTATTTTGAAAACACCCATTCGTTGCCGCCATTGGGGCGCATTGACGTTCCTACGGGCCTGGCGCTTTTCCCCTCGGATGTATTGTTACCACCCAAAGAATGGGCAAAGAAAAATCTCAACATATCACGTTGGACTCAAATGCCTCGTGGTGGACATTTTGCGGCAATGGAAGAACCAGAACTTTTAGCCGAAGACATTCGAGCATTCTATAGACAATTTAGGACCAAAAAGAAATAGCGGATTCCCTTTCGATCGGGCGCGCAAATAAGAAAACCAGAACGACCGGCGACAAGAAAATAACACTATGGTAAGTTTAAGTTTACAGCCGCCCTCGGCCTTTGGCAAATTGCCGCTTTGATGGCTCCGTCGGCGTCTTCGCTTCGCTCGCAGCCGTCATGTCGCTATCAGGCCAACGTCTTGCGTTTTGCAAACGTTGGTGGCAAAATGGTGCGATAATTTTTAAGCACGCGGTCATAACGGAACAATTTATTGACTCGGCGATATGCAAGAAGCATACTGATTGTAAGATATTCTTACATTTTCAGGAGGATCAAAATGAGTGCCGTTGAAATTACTAGCCTTTCTTCAAAAGGACAGGTTGTCATTCCTAATGCGATTCGTAACGATCTAAACGTTTCTGTGGGTGATAAATTTGCGGTTATTTCTGACGGTCGAAACATTCTCTTGAAACCCATAGAACGTCCACAGGTCGCAGAATTCAATACTCTCCTTGCCCGCAGCAGAAAATACGCTAGAAAGATCGGACTTAAAAAATCAGACATATTGAATGCTATCAAGAAGGTCCGCCGTGAAAGCCGTCGTTGATACGAACATCCTTGTTTCTGGTGTTTTCTGGGGAGGAAAACCCGAACAAGTACTGAATCTTTGGCGGAATGGTAAGATTCACCTCCTGAGTGCGCGATTTCTGCACACGCTGATTGCATCATAAGTGGCGACAAAGATCTTCTTGTCCTTAAAACAATTCAAGGAATTCCGATTCTCAATCCATCACAATTCCTGAATAGGTTCATCGGATAAGAATCTTGTCCTTGTCCATTTCATCAACGAAATCCGCACCCATTCAGCCACCAACACACGCAGCCGCACCATGCCCGCTTGACATGACGGTTTCGCCACCCGTCATGTCAACCAGTCATGTCGAAGACTCCGTCGTGGCTTCCATCGAGTGGCGAGATTGTAGGCGGGCACGGCAGGCGGTGCGTGGAACGTTAAAATTATCATCCAATTACCATGAGCAATAAATTAACGGCATGAAGCGGAAATTTAAGGGATAAAATGGTTATACCAATTCCGCGGTAAAATCGTGAGCGCTTACGATCCGGATGTTTTCTTTTGTCCGGAGATCCGGACCCGGTTCAAGACTTACCTGTACGGCATCAACGGCTGGAAACCGCTGCTTGAAATAATTCAGCGCCGGGTTAACGTCCCGCCTGGAAAGTTTGCATTCGACGCATCGCACGGGTTTTCCGTTTTCGACAATGACAAAATCTATCTCTCTTTTGTCCGTGTCACGAAAATACCGCAACTCCGTATCCAACCCTTCGCAGTCTTGCCGGCGCCAGCACCATTTGAGAAGATGAAATCCTATCAGGTTTTCAAACCGGGCGCCTTCATCCTGTATCGTCGTCCAATCGAAATGGTAATGTTTTGCTTCTTTTTTAACTGCCCGAAGCCTCGGGCCGCCAAACGGATAAACGCGAAACAGTAGGTACAAGTTTTCAAGCATCGTGATCCAACGCGCAACGGTCGCATGCGCTACTTGCAAGTTTTCTCGAAGCGCGTTGATTGACAGAGGAGCCCCAACCAACTGCGGTAGACGTATTGCCAGACGATCGACAAGGTCGATATCCACTATATGCTCAAGATCCCGGATGTCTTCGCGGATGATACGTGATCGGTATTCGCGGCTCCAGCGTCTGGCTTCTTTTTCGGACCCGGATAAAAATGGTTCCGGAAAGGCGCCAAGCCTTAGAAGATCTTTAATGCAGGCGTGGTCCGGTTTCCCAAGTTCCGCCGCGGAGAATGGCAATAGCCGCAGAAAGTGGTATCGGCCCTGAAGCGAGTCTCCGCCCCGGCGGTAATGATCAAGCCTGGCGCTGCCGGTAACAAGGATTCTCAGTTCGTCGCCCCGGGTGTCGTACAGTCCTTTAACCGTCTGGCGCCAACGGCGGTATTTGTGTACTTCGTCAAGTATGAGCAACCCTTTTCCTTCTGGAAACGTCTCCGCCATGATCGCTTCGCGATGCGCCTGCGAATCCCAGTTCAAATACCACAGCTTTGGATCACAGCCGGCCTTGAGGCACATTTCCTTTGAAAGCCTGGTCTTTCCGCTTTGGCGTGGCCCGGATAGAAAAACCATTTTTCTCTGCAAATCCTGCCACAACTGACGTTCGAGTTCTCTGTGATGATACCTTATCATTTTCACCTTAATGTTAATTTGCTCATGAGTAATTTAACATTTATAACAATATACTACTGATGGCGGAAATGTGCAATTGCATTTTTCTCTGAACCAATGGGGGCCTCAATTTGATCTGAGCTCCGCGAATCGAGAGGTGTCCCGGCTTCATCGATAAGCACGTCCGGAACCGACTACCGCTATCTGAGCGGCCCCAACTGCGAAGCGTCCCAGCCGCCGCCCAGGGCCTTGATGAGAAGCACGGCCGCCGACAAGCGGTTTCCCAGTATGAGCACGGCCGCCTTGTGGTTGGTAAGCTCAACGGTCTGCGTGGTCACCACGTCAAGGGCGCTTATGGTTCCTTGCTTATATTGGTTGATCGCCAAACCCAGGGATTTACGCGAGGCCGCTACCGCTTCATCCTGCACCTGCGCCTCATCCTCCAATATCCGAAGTCCAGAAAGATTGTCTTCCACTTCCTGAAAAGCGGTCAGGACCGTTTGACGATATGCCGCAATGGTGGCCTCATGGACGGCCCTTGCCTGATCGACCTGCGCGCCGCGAAGTCCCGCGTCGAAGATGGTCCCGGCGGCCGACGCGCCGAGCGACCAAAGTTCACTTGGCATGGTGAACAATTTGGAAAGAATCCCGCTTTCGTAACCGCCCGCGGCGCTCAGCGAGATATTCGGAAAATACGCGGCCTCGGCCGCGCCGATCTGGGCGTTCGCCGCGGCAACGCGCCTCTCCGCCCCGGCAACGTCGGGCCTGCGCTCCAAAAGACTTGATGGAAGACCAAACGGTATGGCCGGCACGGTTGCGGCCAGGGGCGCGGGCGCAATGGAAAAAACCGAAGCCGGTTTACCGATAAGAACAGCGACGGCGTGTTCCAACTGGCTCCGCTGCACGCCAACGTCGATGGCCTGGGCCTGGGTGGACTTGAGCTGGGTCTGCGCCTGCAAAACGTCGCCCCGCGAGGCCACGCCGCTGTTGTATCGGTTCGTCGTCAAGTCCATGAACTTCTGGTAGTCAGCCGCGGCCGAGTCGAGAATGCGCTTTTGTTCATCCAGAATGCGTATCTGGATATAGCTTTGCGCAAGCTGGGCCTGGACGCTTAAGCGCACGGATTCCAGGTCCGCCGCGCTCGCCTGCGCCGCGGCCCTGTTGGCTTCCGTCAAGCGCCGAACTTTCCCCCAAATGTCGGGCTCCCACGATACGTCGCCGCTCAAAAGGAAATCATTGGCGGTTGCGCTGCCGCCGCCGAGCGAAACAGCGTTTTGGCCCAAGGTAGCCGACCTTTGCGTGCGCGTAGCCGAGCCTTGCGCGCCAAGCGTGGGGAAATAACCCGCGCGGCTGGCCCTGACCGCGGCGCGCGCCTGTTCATACTGCGCCTGCGCGATGGCGATGGTCTGGTTTGAAACGGCCACCTGGTTTTCCAGCGAATCCAGCAGCGCATCGCCGAACACATTCCACCATGCCCCCCGCACAACCGTATCGCGCGGCTGGGCGGCTTTCCAGCCTTCCATTTCCTTGTAAGCCGGAGGAATATCGGGTTTCGGCCGCACATAGGCCGGGCCTACGCAGGAGACGGCAAGCAGGAGCGGCAGGGCTGAAAAAAGGGCGCGTCCGGCGTTGTTCATTGCGAATATTTTCATAGTGCATTTCCTTCGATTGCGTTGTTCGGCCGCGCGCCGCGACCCGGGCGTTTGCGCGAAAACGCTGTTTTTGCTCTGTCAAGGTATAAGTAAATGACCGGCGTGGTAAACAGGGTAAGCATCTGGCTTATGATCAGCCCGCCGATGATGGCGATACCCAGCGGACGGCGAAGTTCCGATCCGGCTCCGGTGCCCAGGGCCAGGGGAAGCGACGCCAGTATGGCGGCCATGGTCGTCATCATGATCGGCCTGAACCGAAGCAGGCACGCATGATAAATCGCGTCGCGCGGGGCTTTGCTTCCCGATCGCTGGGCGTTGAGCGCAAAGTCCACTATCATGATGCCGTTTTTCTTGACTAATCCGATAAGCAAAATGATGCCGATAATGCCGATGATGCCGAGTTCGGTGCCGGTAACGAGCATCGCCAATAGCGCGCCCACGCCCGCCGACGGCAAGGTGGAGATGATCGTGAGCGGATGCACCAGGCTTTCATACAATATTCCCAGGACAAGGTATACCGCCAGGAGCGCGGCAAGAATAAGCAGCGGTTCATTGGCCAGCGACGATTGAAAGGCCTGCGCGGTGCCCGCGAATCCGGTATGGATGCCGGACGGAATGCCCATCGAGCGCGTGGCCGCTTCAATGGCCTTCGAGGCGGTGCCGAGCGGCATGCCCGGAGGCAGATTAAAGGATATGGTTGCCGAAGGAAACTGCTGCTGGTGGTTGACCGCCAGGAGCGCGGGCCTCGATTCGTAACGGGTCAGCACGCTGAGCGGAATCTGGGCGCCGTTGGGGGCGCGCACGAACAACGAGCGCATTTCATCGGGACGCTGCCAATACCGGGGGTCGGCTTCCATCACGACGTGGTATTGGTTGAGCGTGGAATACATGACCGATACCTGCCGCTGGCTGAACGCGTCGGAAAGGGTCTGGTCGATGAGCAGGGGCGTTATGCCGAACCGCGACGCGGTGGCGCGGTCGATGGTAAGGTACGTTTGCAGCCCTTTGTTCTGCTGGTCGCTATTGACGTCCACGACTTCCTTAAGGCCGCGCAGCCGCTGTTCCACGCGCGGCGTCCACGTATTGAGCTCGTCGAGGTTTTCTCCCTGGAGCGTATATTGGTATTGACCGCCGCTCATCCGGCCGCCCACGCGAATGTCCTGCACGGACTGCAAAAAGACCTGAATGCCCGGCACCGCGGCGAGTTTCTTGCGGAGCCGGGCGATTACCTGGTCGGCCCCGAGCTTGCGCCGGTCGTTGTTCTTGAGCGCCACGAACATCCTGCCGGTGTTGATCGTCGCGCTTCCCCCTCCGCCGAACGAAATCGCGCTTTCAACCGCCGAATCGCGCATGACGATGCCGTTGATCGCGGTCATCTTTTGTTTCATGGCCTGAAATGAGATGTCCTGCGAACCCTGGATCGAACCGTTGAGTCGTCCGGTGTCCTGCTGCGGGAAAAAACCTTTCGGCACGATGACATACAGGAACACGCTGATCGCGATGATGGCGATGTTCAACGTAAGGACGATTCGTTGACGTTTCAGCGCCCAGCCGAGGCCTTTTTCATAAAGATGATGCAGCCCGACGAAAAACCGCTCGCTTGCCGCGAATACCGGGCCGTGCTTCTCGTCTTTGACGGGCTTGAGCAGCAGGGCGCACATCATCGGGGTCGTGGTCAGTGAAATAACCATGGAAATCGCCACGGCCACCGACAGCGTAATCGCAAACTCTCGGAAAAGTCGGCCCAGCATCCCTCCCATGAGGAGAAGCGGAATGAATACCGCCACCAGCGAGATACTCATCGACATCACGGTGAAACCGATCTCCTTTGCCCCGGCCAGCGCCGCCTGGACCGGAGAGGCGCCGAGCTCGCGATGGCGCGTGACGTTTTCCAGCACCACGATCGCGTCGTCGACCACGAACCCCGTCGCGACGGTCAGGGCCATGAGCGACAGATTGTCGAGGCTGAAGCCAAGCAGATACATGACGCCGAACGTGCCGATAAGCGACACGGGAATGGCGATGCAGGGGATAAGCGCGGACCTGACATTGCGCAGGAAACCGAAGACCACGAGAATGACCAGAATGCCCGAAATGAACAGGTTTCGCTCGACGTCGCGAAGCGAAGCCCGTATGGTGGTGGTCCTGTCAAGCGCCACGGAAATCTTCACGTTGCCGGGAAGGGAGGCCGCAAGCTGCGGCAGCAATTTTACGACGCGGTCGACGGTGGCGATGATGTTCGCCCCTGGCTGCCGGAATAAAATGACCGAAACCGCGGGTTTGCCGTTGACGAGGCCGATGGTGCGCAGGTCTTCCACGGAGTCCTTGACGCTGGCAACGTCGCACAAGCGCACGGGAGAGCCCGACCGGAAGGCCACGACCAGGTCCTTGTAATTTTTCGCCCCGTAAAGCTGGTCGTTCGTCTGGATTTCCCACACGTTTCCGGCGCCTTCGACCCGGCCCTTCGGCACATTAACATTCGCGCCCGTAATCGCGGCCCGCACGTCCTCGAAGCCGATGCCTAAGCGGCCAAGCGCCGCCGGGTTGAGTTCCACGCGCACCGCCGGGCTCGAACCTCCGCCCACGATCACCTGGCCGACGCCTTCAACCTGGGAAAGCCGCTGCTGAAGGATCGACGACGCCGCGTCGTAGATCTGCGACCGGTCGACAAGGTCGGAGGTCAGCGCCAGAATAAGCACCGGCGCGTCGGCCGGATTTACTTTCCGGTAATTAGGATTGCTCGGCAGGTTGCTGGGCAGGTAGCTCCGCGCCGCGTTGATCGCCGCCTGCACGTCGCGGGCCGCGCCGTTGATGTCGCGGTTCAAATCGAACTGCAGGACGATGGACGTCGACCCGAGGTTGCTGGTCGACGTCATTTCGGTCACCCCCGCGATATGGCCGAACTGCCGTTCGAGGGGCGCGGCCACCGACGTGGCCATGGTCTGGGGGCTTGCGCCGGGAAGGGAAGATGAAACAGAAATCGTGGGATAATCCACCTCGGGAAGCGGCGACACCGGAAGCAGCCCCACCGCGAACAGGCCGGCAAGGGCTATTCCTATTGTCAAAAGCGTCGTTGCGACGGGCCGCCTGATGAACGGTGCCGAGATGTTCACAAACCGCCACCTTTGGTGGACTTTCCGGCGCTCCCTCCGCGCGGAGATGTTTGCGGCAGGTCATGCCGGGCTCCAAACCGGCGAGACAGCCCCTCGAACCACAGATAAATCACCGGCGTGGTATAGAGCGTGAGCGCCTGGCTGACGATAAGCCCGCCGATGATGGCGATACCCAGCGGCCGCCTGAGCTCGGAACCCACACCGCCGCCCATTGCCAGCGGAAGGGCCGCGAGCAAGGCGGACATGGTGGTCATCAGGATCGGCCGGAACCGGAGCAAACAGGCCTGGTAAATTGCCTCTTCGGGGCCTTTGCCTTCGGCGCGCTGGGCGTCGAGAGCGAAATCCACAATCATGATGCCGTTTTTCTTGACAATGCCGATGAGCAGGATGATGCCGATGAGCGCTATGACGCTGAACTCGTTGCCGCAGAAAATGAGGGCGATAAGCGCGCCCACGCCCGCCGAAGGAAGCGTTGAAAGGATGGTCACCGGATGGATATAACTTTCATACAAAACTCCGAGCACGATGTAAACGGTAATAAGCGCGGCCAGGATCAGCACCCATTCATTGGATAGCGACGAGGTGAACGCGAGGGCCGATCCCTGAAACCCGGCCGAAATGCTTTCCGGCATGCCGATTGCGCGTTTGACGGCGCTTATGGCCCTTACGGCCTGCCCGAGGGCCGTCTTCGGCGCGAGGTTAAACGAAACCATTGACGAAGGAAATTGTCCCTGGCGATTGATGGTAAGCGGCCCGGTCGTATCGCTGAAGCGGGCTATTGCGCCGAGCGGCACTTGACGGGCGCCGCTCGTTCCGCGCAGGTAAATGTCGCGGAGCCCGGAAGGGTCTTCCCGGAACCGCGGGGCCGTTTCCAGGACCACGCGGTACTGGTTAAGCTGGGTAAAAATCGTCGATACGAACCGTTGGCCGAACGCGTCGTAGAGCGTCGCGTCCACGAGCTGCGCCGAAATGCCCAGGCGCGAGGCCGTGGCGCGGTCGATGGTCAAATGGGTTTGGAGGCCGCTGTTCTGCTGGTCGCTGCTCACGTCCCGAAGCTGCGGCAGGGTTTTGAGCGTGTCGACCAGCCGCTGGGTCCATGTGCCAAGTTCCTGCGGGTCATGGTCTTCGAGGCTGTACTGGTACTGCGTGCGGCTCACCGAACTTTCAACCGTGAGGTCCTGGACCGGCTGCATGTACAGCGTGATTCCCGTGACCGACGCTATTCTGGGCTCCAGGCGGCGGATCACGTCGCTTGCGCTTATACGGCGGACATTAAGCGGCTTCAGATTAATGAGCACCCTGCCGCTATTGAGCGTGGGGTTGGTTCCGTCGACCCCGATGAACGTTGAAAGGCTTTGGACCGCCGGGTCCTCTAAAATGGCCCGGCTCAAAGCCTGCTGCGCCTGCGCCATAGCGGGGAATGATATCTGCTGCGGCGCTTCGGATATTCCGATAATAAGGCCCGTGTCCTGGACGGGGAAAAAACCCTTGGGAATAAAAATGTACAGAAGCACGGTCAAAACCAGGGTCGCCACGGCGCTCAGGAGCACCGGGCCGCGGTGCCTGAGCGCCCATTGCAGGCTTTGACCGTAACGCCGGATTACCGTGTCAAAAACCCGTTGGGACGCATTGTAAAATTTCCCGCTCTCCGCTTCGGTTTTATGCCGTAAAATCCTGCCGCACATCATGGGCGTCAGCGTGAGTGAAACCACGCCCGAAATAAGGATGGTAACGCCGAGCGTGATGGAAAACTCGCGGAAGAGCCGGCCCACCACGTCGCTCATGAAAAGCAGCGGGATAAGCACCGCGATAAGTGAAATGGTCAGCGACATGATCGTAAAGGCGATCTGCTTGGATCCTTTGAGCGCCGCGTCAAGCGGCTTGTCGCCTTGTTCAATGTAGCGCGAAATGTTTTCGATCATGACGATGGCGTCGTCGACCACGAACCCCGTCGCGATGGTAAGGGCCATGAGCGTGAGATTGTTCAGGCTGAAATTCAACAGGTGCATGACGCCGAAGGTGCCGACGAGGGATACCGGAACGGCTATGCTTGGAATGATGGTTCCCGCGAAAGTGCGCAAAAAGAGGAAAATCACCATGATGACAAGCGCCACCGCGAGCATCAGCTCGAACTGGACGTCGCGGACCGAGGCCTGGATGGTCGTGGTCCGGTCGGTAAGCACGGTAATCGCCACGCCAGCGGGCAGGCCGCTCTGTAGTTTCGGCAGGAGTTTTTTGATATTGTCAACGACCGCGATGACGTTGGCCCCGGGTTGGCGCTGGATGTTGACGATCACGGCGGGCGCGTCGTTCATCCAGGCGGCCAGCCGTTCGTTTTCCACGTCGTCAATAACTTCCGCCACGTCGGTCAGCCTGACCGGAGCGCCTTTCTGGTAGGCGACGATAAGCGGACGGTATTCGCCGCTCGACGAAATCTGGTCGTTGGCGCCGATAATGGAGGATTGCCTTTGGCCGTCGAAGCCGCCCTTGGCCATATTGACGTTTTGGGAAGATATCGCCGTCCGAAGGTCTTCGAGCGTCAGCCCGTAGGAAGCGAGGGCCGTGGGGTTCGCGCGGATACGCACCGCGGGCCGCTGTCCCCCGCTGATGCTGACCAGACCGACGCCCGACACCTGCGAAATCCTCTGTGCAAACTGCGTTTCCGTAAGGTCCTCGACGCGCGAAAGCGGCAGCGTTTTCGACGTTAAGGCAAGGGTCAGTACGGGGGCGTCGGCCGGATTTACTTTGTTGTAGACCGGCGGATTGGGAAGGTCGGTCGGCAGGAGGTTGGAGGCCGCGTTGATGGCGGCCTGGACTTCCTGCTCGGCGATGTCAAGGTTCAGGTCAAGCGCGAACTGGAGCGTGATGACCGAACTGCCCCCGGAGCTCGACGAGGTCATCTGCCGAAGTCCCGGCATCTGGCCGAACTGGCGCTCAAGCGGGGCGGTGACCGCGGAGGCCATGACCGACGGCCCGGCGCCCGGATAAAAGCTCATCACCTGGATCGTGGGATAGTCCACTTCCGGCAAAGCGGAAACCGGGAGTTGCTTATAGGCAACTATCCCGGCAAGCAGGATGGCGGCCATGAGAAGCGACGTGGCCACCGGCCGCATGATAAAGACGCGGGATGGGTTCATCGCTTTTTCCCATGCGGGGATGGCGCATTCCCATGAGCGGCGGCCGCGTTCGACTCCACGAGGCTCCCTTCGCGAAGCTTGTCCGCGCCGTCGATCACCACGCTATCGCCTTCGGACAATCCCTCGTCAATCGAAATATTGTCACCTTCAGCAAGCCCCGCGGTCACCAGAACGACGGTGACGGTATGGTCGGGCTTAACGCGATAGACATAGGTTCCCTGCGGACCGCGTTGCACGGCCGCCTGGGCAACGATGATTTGATCGCGCTTGACGTCCAGAAGCAAATGGATATTGACGAACTGGTCGGGGAACAGCTTATTATCGGTATTGGGAAAAACGGCCTTGAGCCTGACCGTTCCGGTTGAAGAGTCAATCCTGTTGTCTACGGCCGATAGTCGCCCTTCGGCGAGTTTAACGCTGTCGCTGCGGTTATATGCCTCGACCGCGAGGTTTTTCGTGGTCGCGAATCTTTCAAGAACGCGGGGAAGATTGTCTTCGGGAATGGAAAAGACCGCCGCGATCGGCCGCAACTGGGTGATCACCGCCAGCCCGCTTGCGTCGGTCGTGTGGACGATGTTGCCCGGGTCCACGGATTTCAACCCCACGCGGCCGTCAATCGGAGAGGTTATCCGGGTATAACCCAACTGTAACTTTGCGTTTTCAACCGACCCCTGATCGATTCGGACCGTGCCCTCAAGCTGGGCAACCAGCGATTTCTGAGTATCGTATTGCTGGCGCGCGATGGCGTCCTGGGCCCAGAGAGTGTCATAGCGCTGTAAATCCAGCCGGGCGTTCGTCAAAAGCGCGCTGTCGCGCTGCAATTGTCCGGTCGCCTGCATAAGCTGCGCTTCGAAAGGCCTCGGGTCGATTATCGCCAGCAAGCTACCCTTGGCAACGTTTCGGCCTTCCTCAAAATTGACGCTCATTAACTTTCCGTCGACGAGGCTTCTAACGGTAACGGTGCTAAGCGGGACCACGGAGCCTATCCCGGTTATGATTATTCTTATGTCGCCCTTCTTGGCCGGCGCGATCGCCACGGATGCCGGCAGGCCCGCTCCCCGACCTGCACGGCCGGAAGGCGCCCCGGAGGTCGCGGGCGCTTTACACGACTGAAAAATGCCGGCCGCGAAAACGATCGATGCCGGACCGATACACCAAATTTTTCGCAACAGGAAGAAATGAAACGGCTTGGCGCCATAATGGCTTTTAGAGGGACTCTTGGAAATCATAATAGGGACTTAACATCGGTTAATGTCAAGCATTCCTTTCATTTTAAATAAATGGGTCTTTAGCACGGCCAATTAGACGAACGTGAAGATAACTTCGTTTCATTTAAATACAGCAATTTCCGAACCGATAAATGAAAAGGGAACGGCGCTCTTGTTTGCACAATTGCCGCTCCCCCGCGGACGGTGTCCGCTTTGCAGGACCCCGCGTAACCACGCGAGGCTGATGGAGAATTGTATAATCGATTTTTTAGCTTAAAGCCACATTCTTATATTCGCTTTTGCGGCAGCGAACTTCAACGCTCCTTTTACGCCAGCTTTTTGTCCATCGTCAGAGACAAATCGGCCTTGTCTTTATCAGTCAATTTGGCCGCATCGTCCGGATGAAATTTTGCGTAGTGTGTAAAAATTGCGTCTTTAATCTCCGCCGGTACCGCGCTGCGCGCTTCGAAGGTACACGTCGGTTTTCCCAATTCAGCACACGCTAGATGTTTAACCATAAAAAACCCCCTGTTAAATTTTAATTAAATGTATCCATTGCCCTATTTTGACTTTGCATAATCGACCATGCCCTGAAAATCAACGACCTCAACCGTATTTTTCACTCCTATTAATAACAATCAATTTATGTGCCATACCCAAAATTGAGAAATTTCGCTTTAAATGACCGGGTTTCTTCAAACATTATCAGTTTTGAAAATCATTTCACAAAAAAATGATAACTCGGTCAAGGAAAAATCCATGCATCCCGCCAGGCATAATTTTTGCGCTTTTATTGGAATGAGCGGTAAAACCTATTCAGGAGGTGATAGATGGATAAAAAAACAATCGCCGTTTGCGGCGCAACCGGGCAGCAGGGCGGGGCCACGGTTGAAGCGCTCATGAAGAAAGGCCAGTGGAGCATAGTAGCGCTTTCAAGGGACCCGGAGAGCACAAAATCAAAGGCGCTCAAGGAAAAGGGCATACAAGTCGTCAAAGCCGACCTTCTGGACAAAGAATCGCTCGCGACGGCCTTCCGGAACGCTCAAATGGTTTTCGGGGTCACGCAACCCTTTTCTTCCGACTACAAGAAAACCAATACTGAGCAGGAAGTGGAACAGGGCCGCAATATCGTGGACGCGTGCCTTAAAGCGGGTGTGGAATTTCTTGTACACAGCACGGTGTTCAGTTCGGGCATGAAGGATTTCGGCGTGGCCCATTTGGATAGCAAGACGACAATAGCAGACTACGTGAAAAAAAGCGGCCTGCCGTATACAATCCTGAAACCGGCCTCTTTCATGGATAACATTGGCACGGATTTTTTCACGGTGAAAAAAGGACGCATCCGGGGACTTACTGACAAAGACGTTAAAGTCCCCTATATTGCGGCCAAGGACATCGGGGAATTTGCCGCTCTGGTGTTTGAACAACCGCTTCTCTACTATAAAAAAGAACTGGACCTGGTCGCCGATTTTATGTCCGGCGAGGATCTTGCATCGATCATGGGAAAAATACGGAATGGTGAACACTTCAAATACACTGCGGTGCCGAAACTGGCAATGCGGCTCTTTGCGAAAGAGTTTTACGGCATGCGGGTCTCGTTTGAAAAAGCCGGACGTCCTCCCTACCCCAAAGAGGTCGAAACAGCCATCCAAAACTGCAGGGAAATGCACCCCGGAATCATGACGGTGGAGAAATACTTCTTGTATAGGAAATATGATTCAAAAGAGCTATAGGGTCCGTTAAAATCAATTCCGGATTTTATGAATATGTTCCGCGACAAACCTGGCATCCCTGCCCACTCCGCCAACGAGGCCGGACGTCAACCCAAACTGGAACGGCATGCCGATAAAATGGAGACCTTTCGTGTTTTCACAAACACCTCTTTTGGATACGGGCCAACCACTTTCATCGGTTACCTTCATGTCAATCCACGAAAAATCCGGTTTATAGCCGGTTGCCCAGACAACCGTGGAAACGGAAAGAACGCGGCCGTCCTGTAATAGCGGCAGCCCGTCCTTCACGCCAGTTACCCGTGAAACGCGCTCAACCTTCGATTTATCCAAATCTTTTCCGGAAATTCTGATCAAAGGGGCGCCGCTTGTGAGTAATTTCGGTTTTACTTTTCGTCCTATCGGCGTCCCGACCGTAAGAACATTGCTGGCAAACCACCAGTAAGCTTCACCGGCATAGCGGAAAATGGCGTCTGGGATATGGGGCGTAAGCCGTCCCGCAATGCAGGTATGCCGGCTTGCGGAAAGCTCGACGGCGATCTCTACCCCCGAAGTGCCGGCTCCCACGACAAGCGTATTGCCTTCGGGAAGAGCTTTTGGATTTTTGTATTGGGAAGAGTGTATTTGATGGATTTTTTGATCAAGTTCCCTGGCAAAGGCCGGTATCCGGGGCTGTTGATTGGTACCGGTCGCCACAACAACGCGGTCGGATTTCAAGTTCCCGTTTGTCGTGCTGACTTCGAAACCTTCGGGTGATTTGGCGAGTCGCGACACTTGTATGTCTTGCATGACCGGCAAAGAGAATTCTTTTACATATTTTTCAAGGTAGTCGGCGATCTCGTCTTTTGTCGGAAATGTGTTGCGCGCGGCGGGAAACGGCAGACCAGGCAATCCATCGTGTTGGGAAGGTGTGAACAACCGGAGCGAATCCCATCGTGTTCTCCATGAGTCGCCGATACGCGCATTTGAATCAAGAAGTATGTATTCCTCATGTAATCGGGAAAGATGGTATGCCGTTGCCAAGCCAGCCTGCCCGCTGCCGATAATGATTGTCCGATAATGTCGTTTTTCAATGATATTTGGCATTTAAAAAAACCTCCAGTAATAAATTATTTGATTTCGGTAAGGAAACTTAAATCCGAATTCGGCCGCCCCCTTGGGCGCCGGTTGCGCCAACAATCGCGATAATTTTCTTTTCAGCCATACGATTTTTCCTCCTTGAGTTAAATTGAAATTGTTTTTCTAAGGCCTTTAAAAGCCCATTAAAGATAGAGAACCGAATACACTTTCTATTGCTTTCGTCATACGGTCGGTTTGATATTCTGGTTCACCCGGAACAGATTTTTTGGATCGTATTTGTTCTTGATAGTGACCAGCCGCGCATGACTATCACGATATGTTGCCTTTACGCGGTCCTCACCTTCATCCATCATGAAATTCACATATGCTCCCCCCGCGGAGAAAGGGTGCATTGCGTCCCAATAATTCTTCGACCACGAGATGATCCGGTCTTTGTCATCGGCATCCAGAGAAACGCCAAGTATGATCTGGGCCCAATTGGCGTCGCGATAGCTCCAGGGCGTGTCGTTCTTGCCGACGCGGTGAGCAGCGCCGTTTATCGGATAGAGGTGCATGGTCGACTGCAATGTTGGAAGCATGGAGCCGTGCTTGATATTGAGCGCAATGGCTTCGTCGCTCAACTCTTTGACGAAGTCGGCCTTCCAATAATACTGATACCCGGCCGGGACCAGACCATCGAACATGCTCTGAAGCGCCGGGTGCGGCAGCGGACCGACGAGGTCGAGGGCCGCGGGTTTAAAGGCGCGAATCGGTTTGAAGGTTTCCTCGGCCTTTTCCAACGGTCCAGTGTAACACCAGACAATCCCACACATGTTCTTTTTGTGTAGATGTTCGGGAAAGGGCGGGCCGGGCGGCACCATTAAAAATGCGAAGAAACCGTTGATGTCTTCCGGCGCTTTCATAATGAAATTTCGATACCACTTCATAACATCCGCTGCTTGGTCTAATTCGTAAAGCATCGGCCCGGCATAATCGGTGTGGATGGGGTGGAGTTTAAACAGAAACGAGGTGACAACCCCAAAGTTTCCCCCGCCCCCGCGTAATGCCCAAAAAAGGTCCTGGTTTTCTTTTGCGCTCGCGTTGACGAAGCGCCCATCCGCCAGCACAATATCCGCAGACAGGAGATTGTCAATAGTGAGGCCTAACTTGCGCGTCAGGTGGCCGAGTCCGCCGCCAAGCGTAAGCCCTCCAACCCCGGTGGTTGAGACGATGCCGCTAGGCGTGGCCAAACCAAAGGCATGGGTCGCATGGTCAACATCCGCCCACGTGCAGCCGCCTTCGACCTGAGCGGTCCGCGCCACCGGATCAACGCGAATTCCTTTCATAAGTGAGAGATCGATGACCAAACCGTCGTCACAAACCCCCAAGCCGGCGGCATTATGCCCGCCGCTTCGAATCGAGACGAGCATTTTGTTCTCGCGGCCGAAATGGACCGCGTGCATGACGTCCGCCACATTCGCGCATTTTGCAATCATGCGCGGATGCCGGTCGATCATTCCATTATGAACCTTGCGGGCAACATCGTAACCAACATCTTGAGGTCCGATCATCTCACCTCGAAGGCCCGCCTTGAATTGTGATAGGACTTTATCGTCTAACATGGTATCCTCCTCAGCTTTTGGTTGATTCGATTACAACGAGCGGTTTTGCCCGGTACTAAACATGAAGCAATTATTAAGCCATATGGTTTCGAACTTTGGGGAACTTGGCATTTAATTTGCCATTAAAACGCGGTGTTCACATGCTCCGGCAGGTCAAATATTAGATTATGTGCCGTTCAGTTTATCCGAAAGTCTTAAGCCCCCTATTTTCGATTTGACAAACACGGGCCGGAACGTATATACTTCTGTGTGTAATGGCCTTTGTTCCATCGGCATAACCTTGAAAAAGAGCGATAGAGCAAAAAAGAAATAAAGTACTAACCCACAAGGTGGATAAGGTTCTGTACGGGTAATTATCT
>JBAVGL010000209.1:0-2493 GCA_049684795.1 Chitinivibrionales bacterium
CCCATGATGTATTGTTTCTTCCCCATTTTTACAAAGAAAGTCCCGATAATGGAGGCAACGATGGAAATTCCTCCGATAAGAAGAGGAAATTCAACCCAACGGCTCCAGTGGCCCGGAGTGTTAAAAACCGTTTTTGCCAAAAGCATTGCCGCGACAATGGTCACGGTATACGTTTCATAAAGGTCCGCCGCCATACCGGCGCAGTCGCCGACGTTATCGCCGACGTTGTCAGCGATGACCGCAGGGTTTCGGGGGTCGTCTTCGGGAATACCCGCTTCAACTTTTCCAACAAGGTCGGCGCCGACATCCGCGGCCTTAGTGTAAATCCCGCCCGCGATACGCGCAAAAACACTCATCAGCGAGCAACCGAACCCTAACCCAACAAGCGCGTGAAACGTTGACTCGGGCGCAAAAGCTTTAGTCAATGTGTAAAAACCGGCAACGCCAATAAGCCCCAAACCAACAACCATGAGTCCCGTCACGGACCCGCCTTTGAATGCTAAAGTAAGCGCCTTTTGCAAGCCGCCCTTGGCCGCTTCCGCGGTTCGCACGTTCGATCGCACCGTTACCATCATACCGATATACCCGGCAAGCGCGGAGCCGACGGTCCCGATAATAAAACCGATGGCCGTCCATATTCCAAGAAAATAGAGCAGTACAAACATGACGACGGCAACTATTGCCACTGTTTTATATTCACGGTTTAAAAATGCGGACGCTCCTTCTTTCACCGCATCGGAAATTTCACGCATTTTGTCGGTCCCGCTGCTTTGTTTATTGATCCATAGCGCCGTTACAAGAGCATATAAAACGCCAAGTCCGCCCGCAGCCAACGCAAACAACACAATTTTGCTCATACAACACTCCTCTTTTTGAAAAAGTTATATTTTTAAAGGTGAAATTATGTACAGCAAAAAAGTAGTAAGTATACAATTATGCATGTTTAAAAACAAAGAAATTTTATATTTCTTCCATTATCCTTAGCGGCATAATAAGAAATGTATCGTCTGCTTTTTTATCTTCTTCTTTTTCATAATGGGGAAAAATTAAACATGCGCTTATCTGCGTATTCATTTCCATTCTTATCTTAGGCTGTTTAATGATGTTCAATATTTCAACAAGGTAAAGCGCGTTAAACCCAATTATATGCTGTTCTCCTGAATATGCCGCAGACAGGGTTTCATGCGCTTCTCCTCCAATGTCTTTGTTAAAAACCGATATTTCAACTTCTTCTTTATTCAAAATACATTTAATAAGGTGGGTTTTTTGGTTCGATAATACGGACACGCGCTTGACAGCTTCCAAAAGCTGTCCTTTTTCAACGATTGCTTTCTTCGGATTATTTTTTGGAATCGCCTTGTCGTAATCAGGATATGGGCCATCAATAAGTTTTGAGCATATTTTTATTTTTTCATTGCTGAATAAAACATATTTTTCATCCTTTTCAACAGTTATTGAACTCGTTGCATCCGAGGATTCCAAAATTCGAATAATGTGGAGAAGCGTTTTAGGAGCAACAATCATCGACGTTTTTTCCTGAACATTGTAATTTCCCGAAATAAAAGAACTACCTAAACGATGTCCATCAGTCGCCACCATTCCAGTGCTCCGGCTTTCTATATTCCATAAAATACCGCATAGGCATGTCCTCGACTCATCCTTAGAAACGGCAAAACTGCTTTTTATAATCATTTCCTTTAAAGGTAAAACATCTATTTTAAAGGATATATCGCTTTCTACAACAGGAAATTCGGGAAAGTCATTACTATTTGCGCCCGCTATTTTACAGGTGAAGCCTTTCTTACTTTCAATAATAAGAATATTTTCATCAACATCAAGGAAAACATCCCCTTCTGGAAGCTCCCTGACTATTTCAAATAGTTTCTTAGCATTAACCGTTATATCCTTGGATACATTCGAAATCGCCTGGTGAAACACCACTATTGAATGGTCCAAATCAGTTGCAGAAATCTCTATTTTACCCTCTGAAAAAGAAATCTTAAAATTAGATAAAATCTGTAATGAACTTTTTAAAGGAACAACAGGATAAGCTTTTTGAATTAATTCATATAAATCTGATTTCATTATTTTGCATTCCATAAAAAAAACCCTTCTTTTAGAAAATTAATAATACAATGGTAGTTTTAAAATTATTAACACGCGTAAATCTAATATAACCATAAAAATATAAAATATTATATTATGAGTTCTGTTAATAAACAATAATTGTTTTGTAACATATTATAAAATAAAGGGATTTATAGCATTTAAAAATGTTGAAAAATAATGATATTTCATAAAAAACCATTAGTAATTTAACAAATCCTGTTTATCCATAAAGAATTAACACGCCCAACGTACATAAAATATAATTAGTGCATATTAGATATTTTTTAAAATGGAAGAAATGCGTTCAATGTCCGAAGAAACCGAAGAATTGGATGATTTTAGTTTTTCTATTGTTTGAATAGCGTGAATTACCGTGCTATGATC
>JBAVGL010000210.1:0-3009 GCA_049684795.1 Chitinivibrionales bacterium
GAAATCGCGTTGGCGCTGATCAAGGGCGCGCTGGTATAATTTGTAAGGGCACGGCGCGCCGTGCCCCTACGACGATTTAAAAAAAATGAAATTCATTCAAACGATAAAAACCGCATATAGAAAGAAATGGTATTTTTCTTTTTGCATTCTGCTTGTTCTTTCGCTCATATATCTTCTTTGTGAGCTGAAAAACGATCGTTTTTATCAGCGGGATTTTCATGTTTATTATACCGCGGCCCAGCGGATCATGCATGGAGAAAACCTCTATCGCCCGGTTGAAGACGGTTTTTACCATTACAAGTATTCTCCGGTGGCCGCCTTGTTTTTCATTCCCTTCGCCGTTTTCCCTTTTGGCGCCGCAAAAGTCCTGTACTGGTTTTTTTTATCGTCCGTGATTTGTTTCGGGTTTTATTTGTCAATTTTGATGCTGGAACCGGGCTTTAAGCGCCGTGACGATTTCCGCCCTATTAACAATTGTGTGCTCCTTTCCGCGCTCGTCGTAAGCGTCCATTTTGTTCGCGAACTGGAACTGGGCCAGGTTAATCATCTTCTGCTGGTCGTCTATCTCTGCGCACTGTATTTATTCTGGAAAAAGAGACAATTGCTGTGCGCCGTGATGCTGAGCGCAAGCTTTTTCCTCAAGCCGTTTTCCTTGATTTTCCTTCCATGGTTTTTTCTCAGAAAGAAGTGGAAAACAATCGGGTATTTTCTGGGAAGCATCTTTCTCCTTGGATTGATTGCAGTCCTTTTATTCGGGCCTCGCACGGTGTCATCCCAATACCATGGATGGGTACAGGAGCTTTCCATCGAGCTGTCGCACAAGCAGGATTTGCTGGCTAAGGAAAACCATACGGTTTTTTCCATTGTTGCCCGTTATACGCCCCTGCGGTTTACCCCGATTGTCACGACGTACGCCCATTATTACCAGCTTTCGGTACTCTTCATTATCGGTCTGCTTTTCCTTTATATTTTAAAGAAAGCCCCCGGCCCGCCGCACCGCAATTTCGTGCTTGAAGGCGCTTTTCTCATCAATCTCATCCCGCTTCTTTCCTTTACAAGCCATAATGCCTTCGGGTTTGTTGAATTGTCGGTCATTCTTATGATTTATTATTTCAAGCAACTGCCCCGATGGCTTAAAATAACGGCCATTGCGGGAATGGTCCTTTCGGGGGGCAATATTTATGATATAGTCGGGAAAAAGCTCTGGGGCGTTTTCAATGATGCTTCGCTCGTGGGAATAGGCGGATTAGTGCTCCTTATCAGCCTCGCCTGTGTTCGCGGAAAGCGGATATGCTAGAAATCCAGGACTTTGCCGGGCGATTCCTTCTCTCTTTAAGCCCGTCTTGATAAAAAAAACCATAAGCCTTGATTCCCGTCTCTCTGTCACGATATACTTAAGTGGAAATCCGTGGAGGTCTTTATGGGTGATTCAAACGATCGCGCGTCCTTGTCAGGCCATTTCAAGATTACTACGGTTGTGATGCTCCTTGCCCTCATTGTTTTCAAGGCGATCAATACCTGGCGGTTTCCCAATGAGGAAATCATTCCCGATTCAGTGACGCTGGTGGTGACGATAGTGCTGCTGGTTTATCTGTGGATTCATGAGCTCATCGACCGTGACAGGCTGTATGCCATGAATATCAAGCTGGCCGCGTCGCGAGAGAAAATGAAACAGACCCAGATAAGCTCGCTGCAGACGCTTATATCGGCCCTTGAAATGAAACACCCGCATTTCCGCGGACATGGAAGAAGGGTCACTATGCTATCCGAGGGGATTGCGCAGCGGCTCAAGCTCCCGACTGACGAAATCGAACTCATCAGGACCGCCGCCCAGTTGCACGATATCGGAATCATACGGGTAATGGATGATGTTTTTGACAAAAAAGACAATTTGTCCGAGAGCCAATGGGCCGACATAAAGCTCCATCCCGCCGTGTCATCCGAGATACTTTCGTCGGCGGAGTTCCTGCAACAGGAGAGCGTTATTGTACGGGGGCACCATGAGCGGTTCGATGGCAAGGGGTATCCCGACGCTCTGCGGGGCGAGGGCATTTCCATGGGAGGCAGGATCATTGCGGTGGCCGATGCGTTCGACGCCATGAATTCATCGCGTTCCTACAGGCCGCTTCCGCTGTCGCAGCAGTTCATCATCAGGGAGCTACGCGCCAATGCCGGGCAGCAGTTCGATCCGAAGGTGGTTTCGGCCCTGCTTGAGTTGCTTAATGAGAAGCCGCAGGTCTGGTCGAGCGCATAAGTCTGAATAAACCGGCCAAATTCAATCGTCAAAATTAGGATGACCCGCTTTAACTTCCGAAGCGTAAGCATAGGCAGGCTATTCGAGTAATCTAGGTTAGGTTTAAATATCTGCCACCATGTATTTTTCTGCGAATATACCTATATTAAACCACGACGCATTCAAGGATGATACCGTAGGGGTTCAAAATTTTGAACCCTTACGGCTATACAATGAGATCATCTTGAATGCAACGTAGTATTGCGGAACATCCAAAAATGAATTTCAGCGATTATCTTACGCAACTGCCTTCGAACCTTGTTTTCGAGGGGCTCATAAAGCATTCAGGCCAGCCAAGAAAAATCCTTACATCTTCGATGGTCAGGGAAATTGCCGATCAATTTTCTTCCGAGAAAAACCTGTCAGACCGCTTTTCAAAGCTTTCTGAAGAAGCCAAATTTCTTTGCAGTCTGGCGTATCTTTTTCTCAACTCCGGATTGGCTTTTGACAAAGCCCCGCTTGGCGATCTGCCGGAAGATGGTCGGGCGCCGGACAATTTGCTTGCAAAAATCAAAAACAATGAAGAGACCGACAATGTACTGATTAGTGGCTTTAATAACGAACTGATACGGTCTTTTCTTGTGCATGCCGCATGCGATGAGAAGGGGAGAATGTATTATGTGGGTTTTGAAGAATTTGAACCCAAACTCAGAAAATTGTTCAGCCAGACAATCGTCAAACGGACGCAGGTCCAGGCCGAAAAAGAGGCGCTTTAT
>JBAVGL010000211.1:0-27282 GCA_049684795.1 Chitinivibrionales bacterium
CACGTTCGGGTTTAACGTTTACAAAGGCACAACAAAACTCAATGCCTCGGTCATCACCAATTCCACAAACTATCAGGACAACAGCGCCGGCACCGGGACCTACACGGTAAAACCAGTGACCAATGGCGTTGAAGGAGACGCTTCCGAAAATGCCATGGTCATCACCGGCGGCTACCTGAATATTCCCTTGACTCCGCCCGGAAGCAACACGGCAAACGATTGCAGCATCGGAGACCTTGACGGAGACGGACAATACGAAATCGTGCTTAAATGGGAAGCGGCAAATGCCCAGGACAATGCAAATGCCGGCACCACCGACGACGTCTATCTCGAAGGATTAAAATTGAATTCCACGAAACCCAGTATGTGGAGGATCGACCTTGGACCGAACATCCGGGCCGGCGCCCACTATACCCAGTTTCTGGTGTACGACTTTGACGGCGACGGATGCGCCGAAGTCGCCTGCAAAACCGCGCCCGGCGCCAAGGACGGCACGGGCAATTATCTGAAAATGGGGCCTGCGGCGGGGGCCGATAATACCGTGAAGTACGCCAATTCGAGCGGATATATTCTGACCGGGCCTGAGTGGTACACGGTTTTCAGCGGGAAGACAGGCGCGGAACTCGCTACTATTAATTACAATCCCCCTCGAGGTACGGTATCGAGCTGGGGAGACTCATACGGCAACCGCGTGGACCGTTTTCTGGCGTCCGTGGCGTATCTTGACGGAGAAAGACCCAGCTTAATTCCGTGCCGTGGGTATTATACTCGCACATGCCTCTGGGCCCTGGATTGGCGGGGCGGCCAACTCACCCAACGGTGGTTTTTCGACACGGAAGCCGGTGGTTCCGGAAAAGATGGAAAAGCTCTTACGACATATGAAAGTCAGGGATGCCATAGTCTCCGCCAGGGCGATGTTGACGGCGACGGGTTCGATGAAATCGTGTACGGGGCCATGACGGTTGACCATGACGGAAAAGGACTTTACAACACGGGTTTAAGACACGGGGACGCGCTCCATCTGGCGGCCATGGACCCCGACAGAGGCGGATTGCAGGTGTGGCAGGTGCATGAAGAGGTGGCACAGAACGGCGATATTGGCGCGAGTTTCCGGGACGCTAAGACCGGGACGGTTTATTGGACGGACCCCAGCACGACCGACAATGGACGCGGTTGCTGCGGACCAATGACCGCCGGCGTCAGGGGCTGGCAGATGTGGTCGGGAAGGGGCGGGCTTTGGAACGTGAGCCACCAGAGTGTGGGAACAATGCCTTCGTCCGATAATTTTACCATGTGGTGGGGCGCGGACCTGACGCGCTCCGCGGAAAACGGCACTTCAATCGACCCGGGCTTAAATGCCACCGGTTGCGCCTCGAACAACGGAACCAAATCAACGCCATGCCTCACTGCCGACATTTTCGGGGACTGGCGTGAAGAATTGGTGCTGCGGACCACCGGCAATGATGCGCTGCGTATTTACACGACCACCACGCCGACCACCAACCGTCTCTATACATTGATGCACGATCCTATTTACCGGATGAGCGTTGCCACGGAGAATGTTGCGTACAACCAGCCGCCGGAGCCGGGCATTTACATCGGCCCGACCATGACGCTGCCGCAGGCGAAGCCCAACATCAAATATTATAACGGCACATCGGTTTCTCCGGATTTGGTCCATGTCTATTCGCATATGCCGTTGAATACGTCAATGAAGGTTTTGGGCAATTATACGATAACCCTTCCCGCGCAATTCAATGGGGTACTCAAGCAGGTAACGGTCTATGATTATTCGGGAAAACTCATCCATAGGGCTTATACCCAGAAAAATGTAGTCAATCTTAAGAAGGATTTCGGCATTGCAAACGGATTGTATATGGTGCGTGTAAATGGGAAAGCCGTTTCGGAACGGGATTGATAAGTGGGATCAGCGGGCGGCCTTGGGGTTCCTGAGCCAGTCGAAGGACGCCCGCCCGATCTTTTTAATGGTATGCAGTACCTAAAAATTTTTCTAAGAAGGAGAAGTCAGTGAGCATTATAAGAATAGGGGCTTATTTCGCTGGAGTGTGCTTGTTTCTGTGTTTATGCAGCAAAAATCCAACCGCTCTCCCGACGCTCACGGTTTCGAGTGCGAGGCAGATCGTCGGTAATGATTCCGGTAATGTAAAGATAGAGGCCGTTCTCTCGGAGGCGTCTAAATCCACCGTGACCATACCCGTTGTTATCAGCGGAAATTCCACGGCGAATAGTCCTCAAGATTACACGCTGGATTCGGCTCAAATAGTTATTCATGCCGGTGATTCAACGGGGAGCATAATTCTGTCGCTCGTCGGTCAGGCGGTTTATGATACGAGCAAAACAGTGATCTTGAGTCTTGGCGCTCCGACGAACGCCAAACTTGGCACGCACATTATTGATACCGTATTCATTGTAAATGCTAAAGAGTTCGGTCAGCAGTACAAGTTTGCCGATAACGAATTGCCCGGCTGGATACAGAATCCGGACACATTATCGACCCCTTTTACCGTTTGGAAAGGCGAAGATCTGGTCGGGTTGATCGACGGCGGCGCCGACCTTTACACGGACAGAGGGTGCCTTTTGAGCATGTATCAGAATTTAATCGGTCCCAATGGTCCCGATTCACAGGTCTGCACGGTCGTGGCCATGGATTTTGTCACGAATGCTAGCGCCGCTTCGATGTTCGGCTATATGAAGGAAAGTGATAGCGCCAACATTATTGCGATTCCGCAGTTTGATACGTCGGTCGCGGTTGCGTCTACGGGAATAGCAGGCAACATTACCGCGTATGCTCATTTTAAAGAAATGTATTTCGAATTGCAACTGAGCGGGTATGCCAGCCGGGATTCGTCGTGTTCGGAGGCAATGCAGATGTTAAAAGTACTTGAATTAAAAACCAAATAACAAAAGGAAAAAACTATGAGCGCAAAACGGCTCCAAAAACGCCGCGATTTCCTCAAGACCGCCGCGGCGGGCGCGTTTGGGATCACGGCCGTGAGGTTTAACAAGATTTTCGCCTCGCCGAAAGCCTGGACAAAGGTGCAGATCAATCCTGCCATCGACAACACGCGGGTCATTTGCTGCCACGACACGAAAATGCTCACAAGCACGCCCAACCAGACCTTTGCGAGCATGAACAGCGCGGTCAACGCGGCCGCGGTCTC
This sequence comes from Chitinivibrionales bacterium, assembly GCA_049684795.1. Lineage (GTDB taxonomy): Bacteria > Fibrobacterota > Chitinivibrionia > Chitinivibrionales > FEN-1185 > JBAVGL01. The sequence continues at coordinate 3,183 of JBAVGL010000211.1, forward strand.
CTCCAATTTGGACCAGATGGCAATGCTGCTGACCCAGAAATCGACCGCGGCCGACGCATGGAGCGCCATATTTCAAAAGCCCGCAGCCAAAACGTGGTCGAACGTGAGGGTGGCTATGAAGACTAATGGGATCGGCACTTCATCAACGAACCGTCCAAAGGCAGCGATTTACAAGAAGCTCTGCGATGTGCTGATCGACCAGTTAGGCGTCCAAGCGTCGAATATCGTCCTGTACGACGCGTGTGACGACGCCTCGAAATATTACACCGCGACATATGTCAGTCTTACCGATTCCACTAAGATCCGGGCCGTGGTCAGCACAAGAGGCTCGTCCATGGGTGGACTAAGCGCGGTAACCCTTGCCAACTGGAACACCGCTGAAGGCACCAGTTCCTGCGCCGCCGATCTTCTGGAAGGAAACATCGATATCCTCATCAATGTCGCCGCGTGCAAATCGCATGACGGAACGGGGGGCCATTATAATTACGGGAGTTGCACGCTGTGCATGAAAAACCATTTCGGCACTTTCACCGACTCTACGCGGGCGTCACATTCGGACGGGCTGCACGTTGCCGACAGCAGCGCTTCGCCTCCGCCGACTCCGCTGGCCCTCTTCGAAATCAATCAGCATGCCGCCATTCTCGGCGGCACTCCCGTGCGCCAGCAATTGTGCATCGTGGATGCGTTGCTGTCAAACGGCGCGAGCGGTCCCGGCGGGGGATTCGACAACCGCACGGACCGTCTTGTCATGGGCACATTCGCCCCTATCGTGGATTATCTTTCGGCAAATAACATACTTCTCAACAAATCCGTCATGACCACCGCGCCCATTGCGGCGCTGGGAGTGACCAACGCGGCCATCATCCTTCCCCAATTCCTCACGAGCTTCGGGTATGCCGTAACGGACGTCCAGAACAGTTGGATTGAATATGTTCCCGGCACCGGCGTCGTCAATCCGCAGTCACGCGATTATCAGGGCCGCGACGTGCAGGTGGCCCTTTCGAACCCTTCGTATAAGCGAACCGTCGCGCAATTGACCGTTCCGCGCGCCGCGGGCGCAATGAACGTGAGCATTCTTGACGGCAGAGGAAGACTGATAAGAAAACTTTCGGCCTTTTCCGATGAAACCAGGATCGTCTGGGACGGCCGCGGCGGCAACGGAACGAACGTTGCGGCGGGGAATTATTTCGTAAAAATTACCTCTGGGACAATCGAGCGCACGGGAAGTATTCTGGTGAGCAAATAAGGAAAAACCAGAGATAAAAATTGTCTACAATTTTTTTCCATAGAGGAGAAACCGTATGAAGCATAAATCCTTGGTTTTTTCCGCGATAGCGATCGGAATGATATTCATGATCGCGGGTGTGGCAAATGCCGCGAGTATTGCGCGATACATGGAAAAACTCGATCGGGGTCTTGTTGCCGTCAAATCCGGGAGCGGTTATTTTTTAAGCTGGCGGCTCTTCGGCACCGACCCTCAGGACGCAACATTCGGGTTCAACGTTTACAAAGGTTCCACCAAGCTCAATGCCGCGGTCATCACAAACGCCACCTGCTACCAGGACAACAGCACCGGCACAGGGACGTATACGGTCAAGCCGGTGACTAGCGGCGTTGAAGGCGACGCTTCAAACAGCGCCCTGGTCCTTGATAACGGCTACCTTAATATTCCCATTACCCCGCCTCCCGGAGGCGCCACGCCGGACGGAGCGTCATACACCTATTCGGCCAATGATTGCAGCGTCGGCGACCTTGACGGAGACGGCCAGTACGAAATCGTGTTGAAGTGGGACCCGTCCGATTCCCGAGACAACGAGATGGCGGGATATACGGGCACCTGCATTCTTGACGCCTACAAGCTCAATGGGACCAGGTTATGGCGCATAGACCTCGGCAAAAACATCCGCGCCGGAGCACACTATACCCAATTTCTCGTGTATGACTTTGACGGCGACGGTTGCTCCGAGGTTGCCATGAAAACGGCCCCGGGCACCAAGGACGGCCTTAACAATTTCCTGTCGACGGGGCCTGCCGCGGGCGCGGACAATACCGCCGATTACCGGAGCGCTGCCGCAAAAACACTGGGAAAAGTGATAACGGGGCCCGAATGGTACACCGTTTTCAACGGAAAGACGGGCGCCGAACTGGTTACCGTTCTTTACAAACCGGACCGGGGTGAAACCGGCTCCTGGGGCGCCATCAAGGGCGTTGCCTCTCCCGCGGGCGACCTGGGTTGGGGAAATGACAGCGTCTTTAATTTCGTCGACCGCTTTCTTGCCAGCGTCGCGTATCTTGACGGCGAACGTCCGAGCCTCGTTCCATGCCGCGGCTATTACTGGCGGACGTCGCTCTGGGCGCTTGACTACCGAAACGGTAAATTGACCGACCGCTGGTTGTTCGACACCGATTCCGGAGGCGTCGGAAAAGATGGAAAACCTCTTCATTCTTCACAAGGTTATGAAAGTCAGGGATCGCATACCGTTCGCCAGGGCGACGTTGACGGCGACGGGTTTGATGAAATCGTCTATGGTTCATGCACGATAGACCAGGACGGAAAAGGGCTTTACTCAACGGGTTTACGGCACGGAGACGCCCTTCATCTTTCCGTCATGGACCCCACTAGCAGCGGGATGCAGGTTTGGATGGTCGACGAACAGACCAGCGAAAACGGCGGGGTTGCCTCACATTTTCAGGACGCGGCAACCGGGAAAATTTTCTGGGTGGATTCAGGTACCGGCGATAATGGACGCGGTTGCTGCGGACCGCTTGTATCGGGTCTTAAAGGCTGGCAGATGTGGTCGGGCAAGGGCGGACTGTGGGACGCTAGCCACAAGAATGTCGGGAGCATGCCTCCGTCCGATAATTTTACCATATGGTGGGACGGCGGTTTAAACCGCGCTCTTGAAAATGGGACGTCAATTACCTCGTATAGCGGCGCCGTGCTGCTTAACGCGAGCGGCTGTACCTATGACAACGGCACGAAATCAGATCCGTGCCTCACCGCGGACATTTTCGGGGATTGGCGTGAAGAAGTGATATACAGGACCAGTGGTAATGACGCGCTGCGCATTTACACGACCACTACGCCGACCACCAACCGCCTTTATACCTTGATGCACGATCCCGTGTACCGCATGAGCGTGGCCACGGAGAATGTCGCGTATAACCAGCCGCCGGAACCGGGCATTTATATCGGCCCCGGTATGACACTGCCGGAGGCCCAGCCGAACATCAAGTACTATGACGGCACCATGGTTTCTCCGGACCTTGTCGATGTCTACTCGCACAAGCCGGTGAATGCTTCCATGAAGGTTTTCGGCGATTGCACGGTGGTCCTGGCCGGTCAAATGAACGGCATGCCGAAGCTCGTGACGGTCTATGACTGCGCGGGAAAGCTTGTGCACAAAGCCGTTGTCAAGGGAAGCGCCCTCAACCTGCGGAAAGATTTCGGTCTGTCAAGCGGGTTGTATGTGGTGCATGTCAATGAACAAACGCTTTCGGCGAATTAAGGAAAAAACTATGGCGGTGCGCACGCTTCAAAAACGCCGTGATTTTCTCAAGACCGCCGCTGGCGGCGCGATGGGGATCACGGCGGTAAAATTCAATAATCTTTTCGCCTCGCCGGCCGCGTGGACCAATGGCATGCAGATCAATCCGGCCATCGACAACAAGCGGGTCATCTGCTGCCACGACGTAAAAATGCTCCCGAACCTGGCGTCGAATACCACCTTCGCGAGCCAAAACGCCGCGGTTGACGCAAGCCTGATCGCATCCAATATGGACCAGATGGCCATGCTGCTGGCTCAGAAAACAACCGCGGCGGATGCCTGGAGCACTATATTTCAAAAGCCCGCGGCCAAAATGTGGGCGAACACAATAGTGGCCATCAAAGTCAACGCGATATTAGGCGCCACCGGGAACCATCCTCGCGTGGCGATCGTGAAGAAAGTCTGCGATGTTCTGGTGGACCAGTTTGGGGTCTTACCAGCGAATATTGTCCTTTACGACGCCACCGATAATGCGGCGGGCACTTATACCTCCTACGCGAGCCTCACCGATCCGACCAAAATCCGGGCGGCGGTGAGCACTATGGCCCAATCGCCACTCCTGGGCGGCATGACGCCGGTCACCATAAGCTCCGCCACTCATCCCACTTCCTGCGTTACCAACCTTGTCAACGGCACGATCGATATTCTCGTGAATATCGCCGTGACGAAGGTGCACAGCGGTCCGGGAACATCATACGCATTCGGCAGCTGTTCCCTGTGCATGAAGAACCACCTCGGCACGTTCAACAATACCAGCGGCACCGATGGCGCGACCGGGCTTCATTCGCTGGACGCCATCTGCGAAATCAACCAGCATGACGCCGTTGTCGGTGGCAACCCTTCCCGCCAGCAACTGTGCATCCTGGATTCGCTGCTTGCCAACGGCAACAGCGCCGGAGGCAGCTGGGACACCCGCGTGGACCGGATAGTCATGGGTACCTTTGCCCCTATTGTGGATTATCTTTCCGCGATGAAAATTCTCGACGCCGTCATGGGTAAGCCCGACAGGAACAACAACCTTCCTAAATTCCTCACGAACTTCGGCTATGCTGTAATGGACGTCCAGAACAGTTGGATTGAATATATTCCCGGCACATCGGGCACTATTGATCCACCATCCCGCGGCTATTCGGGGCGCTTCGTCAAGGTCGTGCTTTCGCATGCGTCGTATAAACGAAGTACCGCGCAATTTCTTCTGCCGCACACGACAGGCGCCATGAATGTGAGCATTCTTGACGGCGGAGGAAAGCTGATCCGGAAGATTTCGGCCTCTTCCGACGAAACTACAATCGTCTGGGATGGCAGGAACGGCAACGGTACAACGGTGTCGGAAGGGAATTATCTCGTAAAGATTATTGCGGGGACCTTCGAACGCGCGGGAATGATCATGGCGGGCAAATAAAATCGGTTCGCGGGCGCATTGCCTGACGTTAACACGAAAGTTCTTTAATGATGTCTCAACGTTTCAAAAGGAAGAATGCTATGAACAAAATAAATTTTAATTTAAAAAGCGTCATGGTTGTTCTGGCGCTATCGATGCTTCCGGGAATTTCACTTACCGCGCAGGCGGCGTATCAAACGATACACAATGATTTCTTCTGGTATGACACGAGCGGAAACCTGATCCAGGTGCGGAGCGGTTGCCTTCGCAAATTCAACGGCCTTTACTACTGGTACGGCAGCCTGCCCGGCGCGATCGACCAGACGTGCTATTCGTCAACCGATCTGGTCCATTGGGCATATAAAGGCGTCGTTATCCATCTGGCCATAGACGCCAACCGAATGGACGTGTTATACAACGACTCGACCAAACAGTACGTGATGTTCCTGAAGTATAACGGGAATGCCGCCTATCTGGGAATAGCCACGGCAACCGCCCCCGACGGGCAGTTTACTTTTCTGAGCCAGATACTCGTGGGCGGCGCCAAGATCGGCGACATGTCGATGTTCAAGGACGACGACGGCAAGGCGTATCTAGCGTATGTCTGGGACAGCACCGGTTCCAACCGGCAGCACGGCATATATTTGATGTCGCCGGATTATTTGACTTTAGATAAACGACTATATCTATGGGACATTCACAGCCGCGAGGCGCCGCATATTTTCAAACGCAACGGCACGTACTACTACGGGGTTTCCGAAACCAACGGGATTGAACCGTCGCCTACCCGCTACTACACCGCCACCAATTTGGCCGGTCCCTGGTCCGCCGCGACAATGCTGGTCACGCCCGGCTCTTCCACGACCTACGAAACGCAGTGCGATTTCGTTTTCCCGTTTACGGGCACGCAAGGGACCGTCTACATGCTGGACGCCGACCGTTGGATACCAACGGGAGGATTTCAGGGCGACTACCTGTGGCTGCCCTACGATTTCGACGCGGCCGGCAATCCAACGGCAAATTATTATCAGGATTGGGATTTGAACGTGGCCTCCGGCACATGGAGGGCCTTCGATCGTACGACGCGCGATCTGGCGCTGGGCAAGACGGCCACCGCCTCTTCGGCAAGCGGCGCGAACGCGGCCGCGGCAGTGACGACGGCCACGACCTATCAGAATTACACGGCCACGCGATGGGAGAGCGACGCGAGCGACCCGCAATGGATCATGGTTGACCTGGGCGCTCCAAAAAACATAAACAGGGTCATTCTCAAATGGTACACGGATTATGCAAAGGCATTCCAGATACAAGCATCCACCAGTTCCACGACCTGGACGGATGTCTACAGTACGACAAAAGGCGCGTCGTATTCCGTCACCGATGTTGCCTTTAACGCGACTTCAGCGAGATATGTTCGAATGAACGGCACGCAGCGGGGCACTGCAAACGGGTATTCATTGTTTGCTTTCATGGTTTTGAATGATTCCTCGGCGACTCCAACGACATTCAAGGCTGAAAAATCGCCTATTCCTTCGGGAGCATTTCTTAAATGCCAAAACAACACGGTCCAATATTCCGTTCCCGCGAACAGTTCGGTCAGACTCGAGGCCTTCGACGCCAGAGGAAGGTTGGCTGCGGTTATTGTGGATAGGTTCATAAACCCGGGCAGCCACGAAGCTGTATTGTCAGACAAATTGGGCAAAGGACTTTATGTGTTTAGATTGACAACAGGCGGGAATATGCTTGTTGCCATGCAGGTCCGCTTGTAATAATGAGAAAAATATAATCAAGGGAAAAAATACTATTTATGATTAGATACAATACCGATCAACGGCAGAGACAAAATTCCGGTCGCCGGTTTCAGGGCGCGGTGATTTTTCCGGTCATCGCTGCGATTGCGTTTCTGTGCGCAACCGCTCGGGCGCAGCCGCCAACCAAATTTGATTTCGGGACCGGGACCGCGGCCCCGGGTTACACCAAGGTGACGCCAACAACGACCTATTCAACCGCGCTCGGGTATGGATTTGAAGGAGGGACCGTAACCGCGGTCAGCCGCGGCGGCAGCGACGTATTGCGCGGCGATTATTGCACCGGCACGGCGTTTAATTTTTCGGTGACGCTCCCGCAGGGCTATTACCTGGTCACTTTGTACCTTGGCGACATCGGCGGCACGTCAACCACCTCCGTTTATGGTGAACAGCGCAGGATGTTTATCGACAGGCTCACAACCCCTTCGGGGCAGGTCGTAACCAGAACGTTTACCATTGCCAGGCGGGCTTATCAAAATGCCATCGTTACCATCACCCGAACGCTTCAGGAATCGACCTACGTTGATTTCGACGACAAGCTGACGCTTGATTTTTCCGGGGCCAAACCGTGCGTGTGCGGCGTGGAAATTGTACCGATCGACACGGCAATCACGGTGTTTTTGTGCGGCAATTCCACCCTGGTCAACCAGCCGAGCGAGCCCTACGGAGAATGGGGACAGTTTTTCACCAAGTTTTTCACGTCGAAGGTATGCATCGACAATGAGGCGCAATCCGGAGAGACGGCCCATAATTTTATTCTGGAACATCGGCTTGACATGATCATGAGCCTTATCAAGCCCGGGGACTATGTTTTCATGGAATTCGGGACCAACGACGGCAAGACCGACACGGCCACGGCCGCTTTTTTGCCGAGCATCAATAAAATGATCGACTCAACGATCGCCAAACAGGCCACGCCGGTCGTCGTAACGCCTGCCGCACGCGTAAACGACGTGGATTCGACCATATCGATTTACGGGATCCCCGATACAATCCGCAAAAACGCCAAGTCGATCAACGCTAAAATCATCGATTTGAATTCCATGACGCTTGCCCTGAAAAAGGCAATAGGCGCTAATGCGTCGGCAATGTATGTTTCCGGCGACCCCACGCATTTCTGCGATTTCGGCGGGTTCGAACTCGCCCGCTGCATGGCTAAAGGGATACTCGACGCTAATCTTGGCGTCGCCAACTATCTCAACACCGACCTGCCGGTTTTCAATTTGTCAAAACCCGATCCCGTGAATTACCTGACGACGCCAACCGCCGTGGCCGCACAGGAAATTTTTGGGGACCGCAATCCGGGTTTGTGCACTGCTGAACTTTCGATCAATATGCAGTCTCACGCGATCCGGTATACCATCGGCCAAACGGGCCCGGCAATATTTTCCGTGTTTTCTCCCGGCGGAAAGCTGATTGCCGAAAAACGGACAATGCTATCGCAGGCGCAGGGATCGCTGTCGTGGCGGGAGCTGGGCTCGCTGCCTGCCGGGATTTACCTCCTCGCCATGAACGTCAATAACAATGGCGTGGGGAAAATAAGATTTTGTACATTGTAAACGAGCTTCCGAAGCCATTAACTGAATGAGGAAGGAATTATTGGATGAAATCATTGAAGGTCAAAAAAAATCTGTTGCTCATTGGACTTATGGCCTTGGCGCCTCTCTTTTTCATTACTGCGTCAACGCACTCCCAGACGTTGCCGACCAAGGCGCAGATCCTCGCGAAAATGAAGCTGGCGAATGATTATTTCATGACGAACAAGGCCAATGCCCCGTGCACCGGCTGTTTGTCGGGCAACCATTCGAGCAACATCTGGACGAGGGGCGTATATTACGAAGGAAACCTGGCCTATTACGCGGTCAGTAAAGACACGGCCGCCGTCAATAACGCGGTGGCGTGGGGCACCTTTCATGCCTGGGGCCTTAACGGCGGCACCACGACCACCGACGCCGACAACCAATGCGCGGGACAGAGCTATATAGACCTGTTCCGGCTGGACCCGACCCAGACCCAGCGCATAGCCAATATCAAAACCTGCATCGATGCGATAGTCGGCTCATCAACGGTCAACTACTGGACATGGATCGACGCCCTCCAGATGGGGATGCCGGTGTATGCGAAGCTGGGAAAGCAGTACAATTCCACGGGATATTTCAACAAAATGTACAGCCTGTACAATTATACCAAGACAACCCTTGCGCTGTATAACACGACCGATCATTTATGGTGGAGGGACGCGACGTTTATAAACTCAAAAACTCCCGCCGGGAAAAGCGTTTATTGGTCGAGGGGCAACGGCTGGGTTTTCGCGGCCCTGGCGCGAGTACTCACCGAGCTTCCGGCAAGCGATTCCCACACGGCGGAGTATCAAACGATCCTGAAGGACATGGCGGCCGCGTTGAAAGCCGTGCAGCGGTCCGACGGTTTTTGGAATGAAAACCTCGCGGATTCGACCAACTACGGCGGGAAAGAAGTAACGGGGACGGGGTTGTTTACATTCGGCATGGCGTGGTGCGTCAATAACGGACTGCTTGCCAAAAACGATTACCTCGCGACCATTGCGAAGGCCTGGAACGGCATTGCCGACAGTGCCATTCATACAAACGGCTTTTTAGGTTATGTTCAGGGTACCGGGTCAAAGCCCGGCGACATGGGCAGCGCCACCGGCTTGCCCACGTATAATTCCGTACCGGATTTTGACGATTACGGGCTGGGCTGCGTTCTGCTTGCCGGAAGCGAGGTGGCGAAGCTGTCGGACGCGACAAGCATCGGGTCGACACCCGGGGCCGCCCGTTTTCACGCGAACGCCCCGATGGTCTGTTTTTCACAGGGATGTTTGACAGTTGCGGCCGGGGAACTTGCTCCCGCGCATGTTCTGGTCAGCGACGCGATGGGACGCGTTGTGCTGAAAAAAGAGATCACAGGACCGGAAGTTGTTGCACTTCCTTCGAACGCAGCCAACGGCGTATATATTGTCCGCATCGATGCCGGAGGGAAAAATGCCGCATTTGATAAATTTACAATGGTGAAATAGTAAATCCATTCGTAAAGACAAAGAGAACGGACTAAAGAAAATCGAAATAAGTAATTGAAAAATTTACATTAACGATCATGGAAGGAGCGGTTATGAAAAAGACCGGTAAGTTGTCAGTAGGATCGATGCTTTGTGGCGCACTGTTTTTTGCCGTCAGCCTTAACGCGGCGCCTCCCACCCAGTTTGATTTTGGGACCGGAGCGGCGGCGTCGGGCTATACGAAGGTGACGCCAACGACCATGTATTCAACTGCGCAGGGATACGGGTTTCAGCCAAGTGGTTCGCCGATTACCGCGGTCAGCCGAGGCGGCAGCGATGTTCTGCGGGGCGATTACTGCACGAGCGCCGATTCGTTTTCGTTTTCAATCGCCCTGCCCCTGGGGAATTACACGGCGACCGTCTACCTCGGCGACCTGAACGGGACCTCAATCACCAGTGTGTATGGCGAGCAGCGGCGGCTTTTTCTGGACAGAATATCGACGGCATCCGGACAAGTCGTGGCCAAAACATTTACCATCAACAGACGCAATTATACAAACGGATCCGTTACCATCAGCCGTAAGGACCGAGAGCTGACCTACGCCGATTTTGACAGTGTCTTGAACCTTACTTTCGCCGGTTCAAAGATTGCCGTTTGCGGAATAGACGTGGCGCCTGCCGCGGCGGTCACGACCATCTACGTGTGCGGCAATTCGACCACGGTGGACCAGCCGGCCGAACCATTTTGCTGCTGGCCGCAGATGATTACCCGGATGTTCAATCAGCAGGTGTCGATCGCCGATTATGCCGAATCCGGCGAGGACGCAGGCAGTTTCACCGGCGAACATCGTTTGGCCATGATCTCAACCGTTATGAAGCCCGGGGACTATGTCGTCGAGGAATTCGGACATAACGACCAGAAATCCGACGCCAACATAGCCAATTTTGTCAGTCACCTTAAACAGATCGCCGATAGCGCCCGAGCCCATAATGCAACGCCGATATACGTAACGCCTACCGCCCGCAAGGCCGAAAATGACTCGGCCACATCGGTCGGCAGTCTTGCGGATTCGATGCGCAAAGCCGCGAAAGCTCAGAATGTTATATTAATCGACCTGAATGTGGGCGTGATAGCGCTGCACAAATCCCTCGGCACGGCGAACGTCGCGGCCTTGTACGCCAGCACCAGCGAGGACACGCACTCTTCCGATTATGGCGCGCTTGAATTCGCCCGTATCGTGGCCACGGCAATTAAAGGCCTCAATCTTAACATCGCCCAGGACCTTCTTTCCGATCTGCCGTTGTTCGACCCGTCAAAGCCCGACCCCCTCGATTACCTGACCACGCCGACCCCGCCGGGAGAGACCATGACACAAAGCCCTTCCGAAGTTCAAAAGACGTTTTCCAACGCTTTCGGGCTTTCGATCAATATGCCGGCGCATGTTGTCCGTTTTACTCCCGGCAAAGAAGGCGCCGCCGTGCTCTCGATTTTTTCGCTTGCTGGAAAACAGCTTGCGGAAAAACGGACTACCGTTGCCCAGGCGCAAGGATCATTGACATGGCAGGACCTCGGCGCGCTGCCGATGGGCATATACATTTTTTCCATGAGCATCAATGACAAAGCAATCGGGAAAACGATGATTTGTAAATTATAATACAATTTTTTAAGGAGGAATTCCATGCGTATTCATGGTTTAATGGTCTTGATTATCTCGATCTTTTTGGCTGGCGCTTTTGCCGCGACCGGTACGCTCAAAGGCGTCGTAAAAGACAATACCACTCAAAATCCCGTCGCAAACGCCATTGTGCGATTAGTTGAAAAAGGACTGACCGATACAACGGACGCAAACGGTAATTTCTTATTCACTTCTTTTCCCGTGCCGGTCCTGCAAAAGGGCCTCACAAACGCTTCCTTGCTCCAGCCGCGTTATATTCCCGGCAAGGGAATCATTTTCGTCAACAAGAATAACGGGTATGTCAAGGTGGATATTTTCAACCTTTCGGGCAAGGTTGTCGCCACGCTCAATAATTCAATCCTGGAACAGGGGGTCTGGTCAATGCCGCTGAAGAATTGCGCGCAAGGAATGTACCTGTGCAGAATAAAATCAACCGATGGAATGAATGCTTTCCAGTTCATGGTGAATGAAACCGGACATCAATCCGGCATGCCCGTTAAAATGGGAGACGTCTACGTTTCAGGCAGCGGGTATTTGTCGAAAGACAAGGCTTCCGCGCCGGGTATCGATTCGTTGGTAGTAAGTAAAGCTGGATACTACACTCAAACGCTGTTATGGACTGAGAAAATCACCGACAGCATTACCATTTTTCTCCAGGACACGGGCGCATCCATGCCTGTCGCCACGATCCGGACTATCATGCCCTTCGATACGGGCTGGCTCTTCAACCTGGGAGACGCGACCGGAGCCAACGCCGCCGCGTTCGCGGACGCCACATGGCGCGTTGTGAGCGTACCGCATGACTGGGCCATAGAAGGGACGTTTTCGGCATCAAACCCGACGACCGGTTACGGAGCGTGGGCGCCTTCGGGAATCGCCTGGTACAGAAAGCATTTCACGCTCCCTGCAAGCCTGCAGGGCCGCCGCATCTTCATCGAATTCGACGGAGTGATGGCCAACAGTACCATGTATATCAACGGCACGACCCTCGGCAACCGTCCCTACGGATACGTATCGTTTCGCTACGAGATCACCGCGCAGGCGAACTTCGGGACCACGGACAACGTGATCGCGGTGAAAGACGACGATTCGCTCCAGCCCTGCGCGCGATATTACACCGGAGCGGGCATCAACCGCCACGTCCGGATCATTGCGGTTAACCCCGTCCACATTGACAAGTGGGCCACCTACGTGACCACGCCCGCGGTCACGGCCGCTTCCGCCACCGTCCATGTCCAGACCACGGTGGTCAACCAGGGCGCCGCGGCGCAAAGCGTGACCGTGCAGGCAACTGTCATCGATCCGAGCGGGACGAAGCTGTCGCCCGTCACTTCAGCCGCGCAGAGCGTGGGCGCGGGCGATTCAGTGAATTTCGCGGTCGATGCGCCGGTTTCCAGTCCGAAGCTCTGGGACATTGCGTCGCCGAACATGTACCAGGTGCTGACCACGGTGCAGTCGGGAGCAACTGGTTTGGATGATGACGTTACTCCCTTCGGGATCCGCACAATCAAATTTGATCCCGAACTCGGGTTTTCCCTTAATGGCAAAATCGTGAAGATGAAAGGTGCTTGCCTGCACCACGATGTCAGCGCCCTGGGCGCGGCAGTTCCCCAGCGCGCGATACAACGCCGTCTTGCCGTACTCAAAACGCTGGGCGTCAACGCCATCCGGACTGCCCACAATCCTGAAGACCCCGAAATGCTTGATGTGTGCGATCGAATGGGGTTTTTAGTTCTGGATGAGTTTTTCGATGTGTGGACGGGGCATAAGTATAGTCAGGTGGGCGATTACGCCACTTATTTTAATCAAACCGATCCGGTTACCAAAAACAAATGGTATCAGACCGACGTCACCGACATTGTCAAACGGCATCGCAATCATCCGAGCGTTGTTTTCTACAGCATCGGCAACGAGATCCGCGACGCGCTCTCCGTCCGGGAACCGCTCGCGACGGATATGGTGGCTATGTGCCATAAGCTCGACCCCGGCCGTCTGGTCACGCAGGCGCTGTTTCGTCCCAGCGATTCCGGTGATTATCCAGGAGCGACTCTTGACATCCTCGATGTGTTCGGCGTCAACTACCGCACCGACGAACTTCTGGCGGCCATTACGGGGACAACCCCTCACCATTCGGGCGTGGCAACCGAGATGGGCGCGAACGTGACCGACTGGGCCAGTTATTTCATGGCGAATCCGCAGGTTATAGGCGAGTTCATCTGGACCGGCGCCAGCTACTTGGGCGAGGTGACCGGGTCTTTTCCAACCATAGGCGGCAACGGCGGATTCATCGACCGCGTGGGCACAATCAACGACATAGGGTATACCTACGCGGGATTGTGGAACACGACCACGCCGGCAAAGCCGAAAACGTCCACAAGCGCAGCCGCCAAGGTGGTCTTGAGCGTAGACCATTCCACGATCACGACCGATTTGAATGATGTTGCGTATGTCAAGGCAACGGTGGCCGACGCTTCGGGCGTCCAGGTTGCAAGCGCAAGCAACGCCGTGACCTTCGCCGTGACGGGCACCGCAGGAAAGATCATAGGCGTGGACAGCGGCATCACTACCTGGGAGTCCTTCCGCGGAACCAGCCGCAACGCCTTTGGGGGCGTGTGTTTCGCTATTGTCCAGATGAACAGTCCCGGGTCGATCACCATCACTGCGTCGTCGCCCGGGCTTACGGGTTCCTCGGTCACGGTCACCGGCACGAACGGAACGTTCGTCCCTTGTTCCGGAAACTGCGACTGAACGGCAAAAGGCCGCTATAGAGCGGTTGCCGGCGCACAAATGCGCCGGCAACTGTTTAACAATCCTCAAAACCGGATACAACGGCCCCTAGCAAACAAGATTTTAAAGATCAACGGCTACTATTATTTTCTATCACAACGCATGAACATGAACCGGAAGTACGAAGGTGTTCTTAAAAAACGTGGTCATATGCTGTATGTTGTTTCCGGCGGCGCTTATGGCCCAGCCGCCGGCGCTCGATTCATTGCAAAGGGCGTATACCGAACTCCGGTATGGGATGTTCATCTGTTTTGGCATCGAAACATTTTACGGCGGCGATTACTGGAACAATCCAACGCCCCCGGCTGCCAGCGTATGGAACCTTTCCAGTCTGAATTGCAAAAACTGGGCCGACGCCGCGAAGGCTGCAAAGATGAAATACGGGCTTTTAACGACAAAACATCACTGGGGCTTCTGCCTGTGGAACACTTCGACAACCACCTTTAACTGCATGAACGCGGGCGTCCTGCGCACCGATGTTGTCAAGGCGTACTGCGACGCGTTCAGGGCCGACAGCTTGCTTCCGGGCCTCTACTATTCAATGTTCGACGTATTCGATTCCGTCGACGCCGGATATGGTTCGTATAACAGGACAATGTGGAACAAAAAGAAAACCTATATCGAACAACAACTCCGTGAATTGCTGACAAACTACGGTCCTATTCCGATCCTCGTCACCGACGGATGGGCCTGGCGCATGGGACACAATACGGTTCCATACCAGGAGATCCGTGAATTTGTCAAGAGTTTGCAGCCTAACTGTCTCATGTGCGACCACGATGGCGTGGGCAGGCCATGGGACAATGACATCGTCATGTATGAGGAACCCAAGGGCGTTTATTGCCCGGCTGGAAATACCATTGCCTCCAACCAGGGGCAATGCATCGTTTCCCAGTCCAGCGGTTCCTGGTTCTGGACCGGGGGCGGAACGTTCTTGACCGCCGCGAGCATTCTCACCCATCTCGCCAATCTCGAACCAAGGTATTGCAATTTTCTGCTCAACTGCCCTCCCACGACAAGCGGCGCGTTGGACCAGCGCATCATTGATACGATAACTAAAGTTGGAAAAAGCTGGTCGCCTGCTGTGAACAGGACGCCGCTTCCAACGCAACCTCATGCCATCGAACATCCGGTGACTCCGTCCGGCGCCGCGGGTGGTGGCGGGGTAAGCGCATGGAACGCCATTGACGGCTATAACGACGTTTTAGGCTCGACGTCGGTGGGCCAGACGCTCTGGACCGGCGGAGCGCTCCCGCAATCCGTGACTATTGATTTAGGAGAAAAATATTACAACCTTGAAATACTCGGGTATCTGCCGCGACAGGACTATACCGGCGGCAGCAGGAACCTGGCCGGAAACATCACCGGGTACGCCATCTCGGTAAGCGATGACAACGCCGCCTTTCAGCAGGTAATAAGCGGGACCTGGGCGACGGACTCAACCTATAAAATCGCGGAATGGTCGCCCGCGGCCTCTGGCCGTTACGTGCGCTTGCAAGCCACCTCGACAAACGGGAACTCAAGCGTGGCCATCAATGAAATCGCCGTCGGAGGAAGATCGCATACCCCCACGACGACGCCCGTATATGTCTATGATAAACCGTTATCGCAAAAATACGGTCTTAAAAAGGTCCTTTTTTTAAACGGCGTTTATCTGATCAATGGCAATGTTCCCAAACCAAAAAGTATACTCTATGATATAAACGGCCGGATGATAAAACGAATCGACGCCAGTGGCTTTGTCCCGGATGTCCGGAGAGATTTCGGGGTTTATATCGCTAACCCACACGGTGGATAAGAAACTGAATAGCTGTTCCGGCCATGCTCCAATTTTTTTAGGGAGGGTCACACCATGTCAACCGCAAGCAAAGTTTTAACGGTCATTGCAGTAATTGTTTTTATGATATTGACTGTAGGCGACATTCGAAGCGCCGATGCTCAGACCTGGACCGCCTCTTCCTGGATAAGTTATAATAACGGCGCGAACTTCCCCATGTTCAGGAAAACATTCACGGTAAGCAAGGCCGTTACCGGCGCCACAGCCTACGTATGCGGGCTCGGTCTCCACGAATTCCATGTCAATGGTCAAAAGGTCGGCAATAGCGTGCAGGAACCGCTGTGGACAACATACACAAAGAAATGTTTCTATGTTACCTACGACGTGACGTCGCTCATTACCCAGGGAAGCAACGCCATGGGCGCCATGCTCGGTAATGGTTTTTATAATGTCGACGCCACCGCCACCGGTTCCCGTTATTACAAGTATCAAGGAACGTTCGGCCCTAAAAAAATGATCCTGCAACTCGTGATAAATTATTCCGACGGCACCAGCGCGACCATCGTCAGCGACGCTTCCTGGCGCGTGGCAGCGTCGCCGATCACCTTTTCCAGCGTTTACGGCGGTGAAGATTACGACGCGCGGCTGGAGCAGGCCGGATGGGACGCGCCCGGTTTTACGGAGGGTGCGGGGTGGACGGCGGCCACGGTCTGCACGGGGCCGGGCGGCGCGCTTACCGCGCAGTACGGGCAGCCGGTCCAGGTCAGGAAAGTCTGGACGGCCGGAAAACCGGCGGCGCTTTCCGGCGGGGCCTACGAGTTCGACCTGACGCAGAACATCGCCGGCGTTCCGGTGATAACGGTGCGCGGAAAGGCCGGTCAGACGGTCAAGCTCGGTTTTCGTGAGTATTTGAGCTCGTATACCTGGCAGTCGAACGCAACGACCTATTGCCAGTATACCCTGAAAGGGGGCGGCACGGAAGTTTGGCATCCCCGCTTTTTTTACTACGGTTTTCAGTTTGTCAAGGTTTCGGGCGCTTCGCTCGATACGACGCAGACCGCCCTGCCCGCGATTCTCTTGGTCCAAGGCAATGAACAAAACTGCGTGACTCGTAGCGGCGGTTTTTCCTGTTCCGACACGCTCTGGAACAAGATACACTACATTATCGACAAGGCCATCGAGGGCAACATGCAGGGCGTGGCTACCGATTGCCCGCACCGCGAAAAGCTCGGGTGGCTCGAAGAATCGCACCTCGTGGGCCCTTCGATCATGTACAACTACGGGGTTTCCGATTTTTACCGAAAAATATTCGACGATATGCGCGACGCACAGTTGACAAACGGCATGGTCCCGGACATCGCCCCGGAATGGACGGTATTCAGCGGCGGGTACCGCGACTCGCCTGAGTGGGGCAGTGCCATTGTCATCGGCCCGTGGGAGGCGTATCAGTTTTACGGAGACAAAACGCTCCTCAGTAACAACTACGCCGCGATGAAAGCCTATGTCAATTATCTTGCTACGAAAGCGTCCGGCTATCTGATCGGCTATGGTCTCGGCGACTGGTACGGCATCGATATCACCGCGACCCTGGGGTTAGTGGAAACCGCCATTTATTACGACGATGTAATGATTATGCAGCAGGCGGCGGCGCTTCTCGGCAATACGGCGGACGCGACGACGTGGGCAACGCTCGCGGCGAATATAAAGACGGCGTTCAACAACGCGTATTTTACCGCCTCTACCAACACGTATCTTACCGGCAATCAAACCACCTGCGGTATGCCGCTCGCGCTCGGCCTGGTCCCGGACAACAATAAAGCCGGGGTACTGGCCAAGCTGGTTGCCCGCGTCCAGTCGGACGGATACCGGATGCAGGTGGGTGAAATAGGTTTCCGGTTTGTCCTTAAAGCGCTTTCCGACAACAACCGTTCGGACGTCATAGCGCAGATCGCCTCCCAGACGACCTCGCCGAGCTACGGGTATCTGGCCAACTCGGGACGGACAACGCTTACCGAAAGCATGGCCGGAGACACCGCAGACTCCCAATTTCACATGATGTACGGGCATATTGAAGAATGGTTTTATTACGCGGCCCTCGGCATGGCCCCGAACACACCGGGATTCGCGGAGATCCGCTTCAGACCCGAAGTGGCGGGCACGCTGAATAATGCCACCGGATACGTTCAGACGCCGAACGGTACGGCGTCATCAAGCTGGACATACGCGAACAAAATATTTGACCAGGACATTACCATTCCCGCGGGCAGCACCGGGCTGGTGTATCTGCCGAGCGCAGGGGCGGGCGTCGACAGCGCCCTTGTATATGACGGACAAACGGTAATCTTTAAAAATGGCGCGGTTTCAGGGACCGTTTCAGGTGTGAAGTACGATTCCATCGCGGCAACAAAATACGTCGTCTGGAGCGTGGCCGCGGGCAAATACCATTTCAGGCTTGGCCCGCCGAACACGCCCCCGCCTGTCTTGACAAATGTGGTCCCCGTTATGGCGACGAAAGGCCCCCTATTCTCCTTCACTTGCCTGGGAACGCGGCAGTATGTTGACATTGCTGAAGTTAAAAGCGTCAGAATTTGCGACCTGCGGGGAAGGATCGTGCAGACTCTTGCCATTGCCCGAAACGAACGGGGAATAACATGGAACGGCAAAAACGGCCTCGACGCGCCGGTGCCCGCAGGGATTTATTTCGTCCGGATATGGGGAAACGGCGAAAACAAAACATTCAAAATCAATGTCTGCCGGTGAACCTTTGCTTGCGACGTGGTCGAAGGGCGGATAACACGGAAAATTATTTTTTAACAGGCGTCACGACATATTCAAAATTTCCCATATACCGCATGGCGGGAATTCTGGCGGCCATTCTTCTGTTTTCAACCGGCGCTTACGCCCAGGTTCCTTTCTGGGGCGACCAGGGCGACGGAACATTCAAGAACCCTGTTTTGTGGGCCGATTATAACAACCTCGACGTTATTCGCCAGGGAAGCGATTTTTACATGACTGCCGCCACCCATCATTTCATGGGCATGCCAGTCTTGCATTCAACGGATATGGTGAATTGGACGATCGTTTCGCGGATTTACCGGCGATTGGCCTTGAGCGCGAGCTATAACACGCCGGGGCAGGCCTATCAGCGTGGGACGTGGGCGCCGGCAATCCGCTTCAACGGCGGACGATACTACGTATATGTTTGTACCCCCGACGAGGGGCTGATTATGTCGTCGTCGAGCGATCCGGCCGGGGCATGGGACCCGTGGTTTGTTGTCAAGAACATAGCCGGCTGGGAAGACCCGTGCCCGTATTGGGACGACGTCACCGGCGCCGGAGGCGACGGGCCGGGCGGCTGCAAGGCGTATCTTGTTAGAAGTAAGTTGGGGGCCGGTTCGCTTATCCTGCACGCGATGAGCTGGGACGGCAAAACGCTGCTTGATTCAGGACAAACCATCGCCACCGGCTCCGGCCTTGAAGGTCCCAAACTCATGAAACGCAACGGGTATTACTATATTTTCGCCCCCGAAGGTGGAATTGACAAAGGGTATCAGGTCGTGCTGCGGTCACAAGCCTTGTATGGTCCGTATGTTTCGAAAACCATTCTTGAGCAAGGCAGCACCGCGGTCAACGGTCCGCATCAAGGATCGTGGATCGATCTGGCGAGCGGAGAATCCTGGTTTTACCATTTTCAGCAAAATGCCGGTTGGGGCAGGATCGCGCATCTTGAGCCCGCGCGCTGGGGCGCGGACGATTGGCCTGCCATAGGCGTTGACCTCGACGGCAACGGCATCGGCGAACCGGTCGCGCGGCCGCAGAAACCTAATGTCGGCGCAACGTATCCTGTTCAAACGCCCCAGAGCTCTGATGAATTTTCGTCGGCGTCGCTCGGTTTGCAATGGCTGTGGAACCATAATCCCGATTCCACGAAATGGTCGCTAACGGCCCGGCCCGGATGGCTTCGATTGACCGCCCGGCCCATAAGCAGTTTAAGCGGGACCGACGGTACCGGTGGCGCGGTGAAATTTACGGAGGACAATATTTTGTTCGCCTACAATACGCTCGTCCAATTGGCCATGGGACGCGTTTGCTCCGGGATCGCAAAAATAGACATCAGCGGAATGATCGACGGCCAGCGCGCCGGCGTGACCCTGTTCGGCGAAGTGTATGGTTGGATAGGAGCGGTCAAGCAGGGAGGCGCCATAACCATACGCACCAATATAAACGGAGTATATACGACCGGCCCGACGCTCACCTCCGACACGGTTTTCCTTAAAGCTGTGATGGACACGAATTCCTGCATCAGCTTCGCTTATTCATTGAATGGCAGCACCTATACGGGCCTTGGGCGCATGGACCAGGGGGTAACGAGGACATGGTACGAGGGAATAAAATTCGGACTGTTCACCTATAATCTCAGTACGGGCGCGCCCGGCGGATATATAGACCTCGATTATTTTCATTATACGTGCGACGGTCCGCAACCGGCGGTTTTCATTAGCGAGCAGGTATTGCATTTTAAACAAAACACCTCGCCCGTTAACCGGGAAATCTGGCCTTGCCGCGGAATGCCTTTTCTGTACATGCTGACGCAAGGTCGTTTTCCCGTTTACTATACGCTCAAAGGGGAACGAATGACGACGCCATATTTGTTCATGAACAAATTCACCATAGTCCGCCGGTGAATAAAATGCTCCCCAAAAATTGACAAAAACAACTAATTGTTGACTTTCTCAGGCTTTAGGGTTATATTATGGAATAACAGGTTCCGGGCAAGGTCCGCGTCCCCGCGAAAAAGAATGTATGGAAATTCGCTTCTACACAGGCCTGCTATGATCAGTGTTTTTTCCTATACCGATTATCGTAAATTCATTTCCGACTATTTCGCCGAACGGAAGCGTTGCGATAAAGGCTTTTCGCACGCGGTATTTGCAAAAAAAGCGGGATACAAATCAAGGTCCTTCATTATAAAAGTGATCAACGGTGAAAAAGCGTTGTCGGCTCAAAGCGTCGGGCGCGTCGCAAAGGCAATGGACCTTCAAAAAAAAGAACGGGACTATTTCAAGGCCCTTGTTTATTTTAACAATGAAAAATCGCTGAACAAAAAAAGCCGGTTTTTTGAAATCCTGCAATCGACCCATCAAAGTAATAAGTCGGTTTTATTACGTAACGACCAGTTTGAATACTTTAAGCATTGGTATAGCGCGGTGCTTAGGGAAGTTGCGGTATTTAGCGATTTTAATGATGATTTTCGAAAATTAGGCTCTATGCTCGACCCTCCGATTTCCGCGATAGAGGCCAAGCGGGGAATCGAGCTTCTGGTTCGGCTTGGCTTGATAAAAAAACAAAATGGTTCGTACGTCCAGACTGACACGGTCATTACCACCGGTGACGAGGTGCAAAATATCGCGGTTGCAAACTTCCAGCGCGAAACAAGCGATCTTTCCCGGCGGGCAATATCCCGGCTGGGAAACAAACAGGAAATTTCAACCTTGACCTTCGGGACTAATAAGATGGGGTTTAAGGAAATACAATCGGAAATACGGGCATTTCGGAAAAAACTGATAACCATCATTGCTAGCCAAAATCCTCTTGATCGGGTATATCAGCTTAATTTGCAGCTGTTTCCAATGACCAAACTGCCTAAAAAAGAGGATGGTGATTTATGAGACGCCGATTTTACGTGGCGATTGCGCTGCTCCCGGCGCTTGTGCTTTGTTCGCATACTCTTGAAACGGCAGGCGTCACCGAAACAGGCACCGTTGTAAAGGGCAGGCTTGTTACAAACTCCGGAACCCCGGTCTCGACAAGCGCCGTGAAATTAGTCCCGGCGGACTTCGATCCCCTCAGGGACGTGCAGCAGCTTCAAACATACGCCGATACGACAAACTCATCCGGCTCGTATGTATTTAAAAACATACCTCCGGGCGCCTATGCCATTCAGGCTGTCAATGTACTTGAAAGGACCAGGGCAATGACCGGTGTTATTGATGTTGCCGGAGACAGCGCGCTCGTGCCCGATGAAACGATGCAAATACCCGGTTCCATTAAAGTTTCGGTCTCCCCTTCTTTCGATACGGCAAACGGATACGTTTATATTCCGGGAACGTTTTTTTCCGTTTATCTCCGCGGAGCCGGTGGTTTCGCGGTTTTAGACTCCATACCGGCCGGGACCGTTGCCTCGGTTGTTTACAATTCATCGGCCGTGAGCGCGCAACCACGGGTGGTCCGCTATAACATTACGGTGCCGTCGGACGGTATCGTGATATTGTTGAACACGGCGTGGCAATATTCGAAAACAATCGGACTCAACGCCACACAGTCCGGCGCGCAAATCGCCGGTAATATTTACGGGTTTCCCGTGCTCATACGGCTGACGAACATGAATTTCAATTTCGGCGAAGCAACGACCGGCGGCGGCGATATAAGATTTACAAAACAGGACAATACCGCGCTGGCGTACGAGATAGAACGTTTCGACGCGGTAAACGGGCATGCTGAAATATGGGTGAAAACGGACACGATTTTCGGTAATGACAGCACGCACTCCATTGTCATGTATTGGGGAAATCCCGGAGCGGCAAGCGCTTCCAGCGGCGCCGCGGTGTTCGATACGGCGCATGGTTATCAGGGCGTCTGGCACATGGGCGCGGTCACCGGCGCGATAGAGCCGGACGCGACCATTCACCACTTCAATGCCTCGCCCTATGGAAGTCCGTTGCCGGACGACACCGTCGGGATCATCGGAATGGCGAAAAAATTCAACGGATCGTCAAACTATTTTGACATGACGGGCACGGCCGGCAGCTCGCTCAGTTTTCCCGAGAGAGGGCAATATACGCTTTCCGCGTGGGTCAATGTCGATACTCTCGATTCGTCCTTTCAGGCGCTTGTGTATAAGGGCACGTATCAATATGGCTTGCAGATCCGCCCTGAAAATGTCTGGGAGTTCAATGAATATAAAGACAGTTCCTGGTGGGAAGGCGTCCGGTACCCGGCCGTGGCCCATACCTGGAAATACGTTGCAAGCGTCCGGTCGGGCGCGTCGATGTTTCTCTACGTTGACGGGGCCCTCGTCAGCGACTCGGTGACCATAACCACTCGCGCATACGGAATCGTGGCTCGAAGCACCGCCTCGGACTTGCAATTGTCGCATAGCATTGATGGCGATGAAGGAGGCAGGTACTTTAAAGGCGCGCTGGATGAAGTATGCGTGGCGGGCGTTTCACGATCATCCGATTGGATAAAGCTGTGCTATATGAACCAGAGAACGGATGACAAACTAGTCGTTCTAAAATAACGGCTTAAAATTCTTTTATAGGCTTGCCTTAAATTTAGTGATCCCCAAATATTGACAATAATAAATAAATTGTTGACTATTCAATTTCTTTTCCTTATATTATTTTAAATGACCCAAAAACCATGAGAAAGCGAGGTATGTATCGAAAAATACTCAAAAATATCGGTTTTAATTTACACTATTATGTATGAATCATGTTTTTTAACTTTTTAGAAATGGAGAATTCTATGAAAGGTCTTGGAATAGTAAGTTTAATTCTTATATCTTTGATTTTAATCTCCTGCGGTGATAAATCCAATCCAACGGCCCCGGCCCAAACGTATACACTCGATACGCTTCATGCCGGGATTTTTCAAAACAACCCGCCCGATTATACCACGCAAAACCCAACCAATTGGTATTGCAACGATGTCGCCAATCCTTTTATATGGCTATACCACTTTAATGGAAACCTTGTCGTGATATCGCAAATCACACAAACAGTAACGGTTGATAGCATAATAAATGACACAGCTCTAACATATAAAGGTGTTTTTGTTCTGGATTCATCGGTAACGCCGCATCACATGGACATTCATTTGCTTGCTCCATCGCAATATCAGGGCCAGACGATTCAAACGCTCTATGCTTTTCAACCAGTCCAGGGATCGTTCATTAATTGTTGGGTAATGGAAAATACACCCGGTGCGGCACGACCGACTACTATAGATCAAACAAGCAATTCTTTCTTAAACCTTCGATATTATCAGTAATGGAGAATGCACGAAATGGAAAAACGAATATCAGCGGCGTTAATAATCGGAATGG
>JBAVGL010000212.1:0-2574 GCA_049684795.1 Chitinivibrionales bacterium
AAGTCGGCGTATCCGCCACTATCGGAACCATAGGGCTTCGAAGAAAACAATCCGAATTTTGCGCCTATCCATTTAATCTTCGTTGCAGTATAAGCGCTTCCCACCTGGGTGAAATTACTTCCGTCAATGCTGTAGCCGAATTTTCCTGCGGCCAAAGGCCCCGTGATCGACAGCCGCAGATACACCGTGCTGTCCTGCAGTTTGATATCGGAGGCGGATTCGACCGCGGAATTGGTAATATAGAGGCCGTCGGTCTTCTTGGTGACCGCCAGCAGCGAATACGTGCCCCCGACAACAATGATGCCCGCTTGCTCTCCGGTTATTCGCGGATGAAATACGGCCTTCGTGGTCGCCGTGAAGGAATCGGCGCAGAATTTTTGCAGGAGCAAATTGGGGACCAGTTTGTAATCGGGAGTTGCGGACGGTAAAGAAACCGAATAAAGCCTTAAATACCCTTTGTTTTCGGTAAGGCTCATCCAGCCCGGTTGTGAATTCGCGTACCACTGCCATTGCGGTCCGAGCGTATCGGACTCGAACGCATCCGACGTTTGCGGCGTCTCGACGGAATATGATGCGCCGACATTAGGCTTGTTGGCGGTGGCCACCGGGTTGCCGATGCCGTCGCCATCGGGATCCGAACCGATGACCGGCCAATCGTTCACCCATGTCAAGGGCTCCAGGTGAACGACCCGGCCATACGCTCCGTTGTCCTGGAAATGCAAGAACCATGACTCGTTGCCGTCAGGCGTTTCCACCCATCCGCCCTGGTGCGGCCCGTTGACCGAGGTTGTCCCCTGTTCCATCACCTTTTTATATTCCCAGGGACCGGTAATGCTTTGGGCGCGAAGCGCCATCTGCCAACCGGCCGTGACGCCTCCGGCGGGCGCCAGAATGTAGTAATACCCGTTTCTCTTGTAAAGCTTGGGTCCTTCGATGGTGGTAAGAAGTTGCGGCCCGGTGGTGTTTCCGTCTATGACCATTATGCTGTCGGTTATCTGGGAAGCGTCACTTGACAATCGCCTGATGGTGAGAATGCTGTTGATCCCCGCCCGCGAGCTTGCATACGCGTGTACTATGTAGGATTGCCCATCGTCGTCCCAGAACGGACAAACATCAATCCAGCCCTTTGCCGACTTTATCAAATTCAAGGTCCACGGGCCTTGCGGATTCGCCGATTTTGCAAGGTATACTCCGTAATCCGGGTCCCCATAAGTAATATAAAACGTATCATTATGAAAACGGATACTCGGCGCCCATACGCCATCGGCCGGAAGGGGCACATTATAAACGTCTGCGGGAGTTTGCTGATCGAAAACGTGTCCGATGATCCGCCAGTTGACCAGGTCATTGGAGTGCAAAATCGGCAAACCGGGCGTGCAATTAAAACTCGAAGAAGTCATGTAATAATCATTGCCGACCCTTACGACATCCGGATCGGAATAATCCGCATACAAAACAGGGTTTTTATACATTCCGTTTCCCAAATCGGGAATCCAGGGCCCATTCACTTCAAGAGAGGCTTCTTCCGGATCATTTATTTTCGTTGATGCAAAACCATATATCGCCATAAAAAAACAACAAAAATCAACGCGTTGAAATATAGCGCCCGATTTTTTACATTATTTCGCATGGACATAAGCCGCTGCCAAGGTTCCAGCCCCATCCTTTCGGGGTTTATTTAAAAAGCATTACGATAGTCTGTTGAATTGTTTCACCGCGCATGAATTTAATAAGATAAACGCCCGTAGCAAGCCCCCGCGTGTTTAAATCAATAGTATAATTGCCCGCCTGAAAAACCCCATTCGCGCAATCTTTGACTTTGCGGCCTTCGCAGTTGCACACTGATATGGACACTTTTTGCGTTGACAACATCGCAAATGAAATCGATGCCGCGCATCGAGTATGATGTAAATAAGCCCCGCCATCGGCTTTAAAATCAGGAGAATTAATTATCGATGAACCCTGGGCAAATGTCGCGGTAATGTTTTTTTCTGCGTTCAGGGTAACCGCGACCGTTGCCAAATTTCCCGAAGCGTCCCCGCTCCACTGACTCAGATGATATCCGCTGCCCGGCGTTGCCGTAAGAGTCACGGTTGCGCCGGAATCCAGGAACATTTCGCCCGATGGGCTGCTTACGCTTCCCTGCCCAACCACATTAATGGTGATCCGGTATTTGGGAACTGTTTGCAGTTCCATGGCGCTCGCGGCGAAAAGGGCCGCACAGTAACCATGAGGGGCCGTGTTTGTCGGACAGGAAACCAGCGGCGCCGCGAGATAGTCCGCCAAAGCGCCGACGCTCATTGCTCCTACATAGTCATTAATTACCGGCAGCCCCTGGGAATCAAGCGTAAACTTGTTTTTAAGCCCCGTCCATCCCTTTTGAGCAACGGCAAGATACGATTTGTCGATAAATCCGTAATCGACCGCAGTCTTAAGCGTATAGATGAAAAGTCCGCTTCCGGAAGATTCAATAAAATTGCCTGATAAGCTCGGCTTGTCGGTTACCTGATACCAAAGCCCCGTGGCCGGATCTTGCGCATTTTTAAGTCCTTGAGCTATGTTCCCCAGCAAAGT
>JBAVGL010000213.1:0-4158 GCA_049684795.1 Chitinivibrionales bacterium
GCGATTGTATAATATGTTATAGAGAGTATTTGATAACAGGAAGGAGCGCACCATGACTGAAAGAATCACGGAAATGCCCAAGTATCAGCGCCTGGTCGAAATTTACGCACATCTGATTCGGCTCCGAAGGCGTAAATTCACGGTTGAGGATATGCGGTCGTATCTGGAACAGAGCGGGCCGGTATCGTTGCGCAACGTGCAGCGTGATTTAAAGGACCTGTCCGAAACAAACGTTTCAGGCGTAACGAGCGAAATCATCGCTGGTAAAAAGCAATATTTCATTCAACCTGATATGCGGAGCAAACTGACTCTTCCCTTGCAACAAAACAGCATGCTGGCATTTTTTCTTCTTAAACGGCTTCAACCTTTTTTTGCGGCAAAAGCCAAGACAATAGAAGACCTGTCGCAGGTTATCCTTGATCTCACCGGGGAGACTGATTGGGAGCTATTTGAGGACCTTGATGAAAAACTTGAGGAATCCACTTTCCTGTTGGGCGAACACTCCCCTCTCGCTATTGACGGGAATCTGTTTAACGACCTGTTGACCTCGCTCGTCAAACACAGAAGGCTTAAGATATTGTATCACGCCGCAGGAAAAGAAAAACCGACTAAAAAAATTGTTTGCCCGGCCAAGCTCATCCTTTTCAAGGGAGAACTCTATTTTGTATGTATGTCGGAATACAATTCCGAATATGATTTTTATATCAAGCTCTGCCGCATAATAAGCGCGGAACTGATGCCAGAAACGTTTGAGCCAGATGCTAAACGAATCAAGCGGATTGAGGACCGATTGATCACCAGTTTCGGCATCTTTGATCAAAACGTTCCCAAAACCCAGAAAGTTGTCGTACGGTTCCCGTCAGGGCCATATTACCAGCATATATTTACGGAAAAGAAATTCCATAATTCTCAGAAAGTCTTTGTCGATAAAAAAGGCGCTGTTCTCGTCACCATGTCCGTTCCCGTGGGGCTTGACCTTATCAACTGGGTATTGTCGTGGCCTGATGCCGTGGTGCTGGAACCTGAGGAGCTGAAGAAGGAAATGCTAGTGGTGGCAAAGACGCTGATGGAGAAGTATGGGAAATGAGGAAATGATTATAAAGCGAAGGAGAAACTATATGAATGCCTAATCCGCGAAATTTGACCGGTCCATCCGGGTTTATTTGACCGGATGGATGTCTTTACAGAAAGCTATTAACAAGCATAATATACTATTTTCCGAGCCCCCGGTCATTTTGGGGCGGATTTTATTTTATTTTTTCTCATTGAGTCTCCTTCTAAATGAAGTTTTATGGCGCCATGAGTTAGCCGATCACAGATTGCGTCGGCAACCGTGGGATCGGGCAGTTTAAGGTGCCACTTTTCGATTGGGAACTGGGTAGTAATAATAATGGAACCGGTCTGTTCTTTTTCTTCAATGACGTCCAACAGGGGGCCGCAGTCGCTATTTTCGATGGGCTGCATAAGGAAGTCGTCGAGGATAAGGACTTTGATCCGGGCAAGTTTTTTCAGGTATCGCAGGTACATTCCGGTGCCTTTTGCGGCGTGGATTTCCTCGAAAAGCATTGGATAACGGATTTTAATGACGGAAAAGCCCATGATGCAAACCTGGAGGCCGACGGCTTCGGCCAGGTAGGTTTTTCCGCAACCGGTCGGCCCGGTGAAAACAAGGTTTTGGGTATTATTGATCCAGGTCGCTGTTGTAAAGGGCATAATGTCTTTTTTCATAAACCCGCGGGTTGGGCCGTAGGTTATGTTTTCGATGCAAGCTTGCTCGGGTTTAAAATTTGCCCTTCCGATCATGCGGGAGAGCTTTCGATTTTTCCGGGCATTGTATTCGTCTTCAACCAGAAGACCAAAGAACTCTTCTGGCGAAAGGTCACGGTTGTTTCCTGCGGAGAGGCGGGTTTTGAAAGATTCCGCCATAGTGGAAAGACGCATGGATTGAAGCTGTTCGATAACGTTTTCTATATGCATAGTAGACCTCTTCTTCCGTTAGTAATTGGTGTAATACTGAGCGCCACGGATATTTTCGTGGAGTATCGGTGATTGCGGTGATGCGGGCAAAGGCAAAAAGGTTTGTTTGTCAAGGTTCTGTTCAAGAATGGTTTTAATGGTTCGAAACGCGGCGGATTTGAAATACGTTGCTCTTTGACAAGCTTGTTCCAGTCGCTGAGGTGAATAGACCTTGGCGAGCCGCAATAGCCCCAATACCGCGTTGAAGCCTTGCTGGACGTGCTCTCGATTATTCATGATCTGAGCGGCTGCTTCGGCGGTTGCCGGACCGACCTGCGAGGCTTGCGCGATGAACCACTCTTTCGACCAGCCTTTGACAAAAGCATGATTGGGCGGCATGTGCGCCGAGGCGGTTGTATAGCCGAAGTTTGGAGCGCCTATCTGGTGACGACAAACGTGGAGATTATCGTGATAGATTTCGAGCGTCGCTCCAACTTGATAAATGTCCACTCGGCACGTAGCCAAGTGATAGGGCACGCTGTAAAAATGATTATCGAATCGAACGTGGTAATTGGGACCGACCCGAACGTCGATCTTGACGTTGGATATTGTGAAGGGTTCAGAGGGCAGCGGCTGAGCGTAGGGCTTATCGAGTTCCTCGAAACGTTGCCGCCGCGTCTGTCCACCGTACTCTTTCATTGGGCGGCTGTTGAGGACTTCCAACTCTTCTCGTAACGCAACGTTGATCTCGTCCAATGAGAAAAATTGCCGGTTACGGAGCCGGGCGAGGATAAACCGTTGGGCTTGCAAAACGGCGCTTTCGACAATGGCTTTGTCCTGGGGCTTTCGTACTCGTGCCGGAAGAAAAGCCACATGGTAGTGCTCGGCCATTTTTCCGTAAACGGGATTGGCCACCGGATCGTAGCGGTCTGATTTTTTTACGCCGCTCTTTGTATTGTCAAGAACAAAAGCGAATGGCGCAACGCCGAAGTAGTTAAGGCCGTGGACATGGGACAGAGCAAAATCGCGCGTCTTCTGGCTAACGCTTGCTTCCGCAAACGTAAAGCTGCTTGCGCCCCAGGCGCAAACAAAAAGATCAGCGGCCATGATCTCTCCGGTCTTTAGATCGATATATTCAAGGCCGTCGCCGGAGTAATCCGAAAACACCTTGTCACCGCCCTTATGGATCATTTTCATGGTAATCCTGGGCGAACGGTGGCGTGCGACATGGTCGTAAAATGCCGTGCGCTTCAAACCGTCGGGATATTGTTCGGCATATTCCTCCCACAGCCGTTGTAGCGTAACGTGGGGCCGGACGAGCTCTTTCTCAATATATCCGGCATCAGGTAGAGGCACTACCGGCAAGTCGGGATTGGGCGCTTGTGGCGCTATCGGAAATAGCGCCTCCTCAAGAGCCGTGTCGGTTAGCGTTTCAGGCAGCGGCCAAGGAAGCTTCGATTGCTCGAAGCGCTCCAGGTAGTTGATAATGCTGCCTTTGGATAGTGATAGCGCAAGGGCTGTTTGCTCTGCGCTGATTTTCTTGGTTAGCCGGTACTCGAGTACCTGGCGGATCTTTCGCATAGGCGTTCTCCCTCTCCTCATGCCGTTTCCCTTCGATAATGGTTAATCATCGAAAAGAGTACGGAAAATGATGGATTTAAAAACGCTTTCTGAAAGAATCCTTGTCCGGATTACTTGTCGAAAAACCGGTCAAATAAACGCGGATTCGTCGGTCAAATTGATCCGGATAGACCGGTCATTTTGATCCGGATTGGTCGGTCAAATTCAGGCGGATGGAGCGGTCAATATGAACGCATTCAGCCTCAAAGACATTAAGGTCCTCAGAAGGAATCAATGTAAAATCCTATTTATTAAGAAAGGGTAGTATTCGGCTATTATAGTTAGAAACCAAAAACCGGCCAGTATGCATAGCAATAATAATATGGTAAAAATGTTCTTTTAGTGAATCCCCTTCAACAACCCTATCCAGAACGTCAAGGTGATGTGTGAAAAAGCAAGTTCGCAAACGATCCTGACCGGCAGAGTCGTCAGGAAAATAAATCAAACCGGCATCTGGATTAAGCTGTTGATTATCTGTATAATCACCATAATTTGACCAGTCAATCATATCAATGGATTGAATACGTGTGTTTGGAGTTGCTCTTATTTGCCAGCAGATCATTGGTTTTTTCTTTTCGTTGA
>JBAVGL010000214.1:0-2946 GCA_049684795.1 Chitinivibrionales bacterium
GAATGATTGATGCTGCCGATTTCAAACAGTACATTTTCCCGCTTTTGTTTTTTAAGCGCATTAGCGATGTATGGGATGAAGAATATCAAATCGCTTTGAAAGAGAGCAATAATGACCTTGCCTATGCCGACTTCCGGGAAAACCATCGGTTTCAAATACCGAAAGGTTGTCATTGGGAAGATGTACGCAAGAAAACCGTTGACGTTGGCGCAGCCCTTCAAAAAGCTATCAGCGGTATTGAAAAGGCCAATTTTGAAATGCTTCACGATGTTTTCGGCGATGCACAATGGACAAACAAGCGCCGGATGAGTGATGAAAAGATGCTCGACCTTATCGAGCATTTCAGCCAGATGAATTTAACGGTCAGTAATGTTCCGCACGACATCATGGGCGAAGGTTACGAATACCTGATTAAGAAATTTGCCGACGACAGCGGGCATACCGCCGCCGAGTTTTATACCAATCGCACCGTTGTAAAACTGATGACACAAATTACCGACCCACAGCCAAGCGAAAGCATTTATGACCCGACATGCGGCAGCGGCGGCATTCTGCTTTCCAGCACTTTGCATGTAAAAGAACAGAAGAAAGAGTATCGAACGCTAAAACTTTACGGGCAAGAATTGAACCTTATTACATCTGCTATTGCCCGTATCAATATGTTTATGCATAACATCGATGAATTTTTAATTGTGCAAGGCGATACTTTGGAAAGCCCGCAGATACTTGAAAATGACGAGTTGAAAAAGTTTGATGTGATTATGGCGAATCCGCCTTACAGCGATAAAACGATGGAACCAGCAAAAATGGATGAATGACCCTTTCGGAAGAAATATCTGGGGAACACCGCCGCAAGGCTGCGCCGATTATGCCTTTCAGCAACATATTATGAAAAGCCTTAATCCTGAAACCGGAAGAAGCGTGGTTCTTTGGCCGCATGGTGTTTTGTTTCGGGATGCTGAAAGCGACATTCGCAAGAAAATGATTGAAGAGGATTATGTCGATGCAGTGATCGGGCTTGGTAAAAACCTTTTCTATAACAGCAGTATGGAAAGCTGCTTGCTGGTTTGCAGGATGAAAAAGCCAAAAGAGAGAAAAGGTAAAATAATTTTCATTGACGCAAAAGAAGAATTAAGAATTGACCGAACTAATGCATGGCTGGAACCTCAGCACATCAAAAAGATAAGCGGTGCATATTGGAAGTTTAAAGATATTGCAGGATTTGCCAAGGTGCTAAGCAATAAAGAAGTGTTGTCAAATAATGGTAACCTTAGTTTACAACAATATGTAAAACAGGCCTCCAATGTCAGCAAACACAATACAACGGATTTGATTGAAGATATTCGGAGCGGACAAAAGAATATCAACGAGGCACTAAAAACGCTCTTTTCTCAACTTGAGAATATTGGAATCAAGATATGATGTTGAGAAATGATAAATGGCACAAGAAAACGTTTGGTAGCTTTGTTGACAACATTTCTGAACATGTTGAGCCTGACGACACTGTATTGGATAAATATATAGGCCTTGAACATCTTGATTCGGGGCAATCCAAAATTATTAGGTGGGGAACCCCCGATGAGGTTATTGGAGTGAAGCTCGAAGTCTATAAAGGTGACATTATCTTTGGTAAGCGCCGCGCATATCAAAGAAAAGCTGCACTTGCTGATTTTGACGCGATATGCTCCGCACATTCAATGGTCTTGAGAGCTAACAAACACAATGTAAACATAAGCTATTTGCTTGCCTTTATTCATTCCGACTTGTTCATGAATAGAGCAGTTGAAATTTCTGAAGGTTCACTTTCACCAACAATCAAGTGGAAAACTCTCTCTAAACAAGAATTTCCCCTTCCCCCACTCGAAGAACAAAAACAAATCGCCGCTCTTTTTCAATCTATAGAAACCGCTATTGAGCAGGTCGAGGGTCAGGAGATAAATTTACTAAATTTGAAAAACAAATTGCTTTGTGAACTGTGTGGCGAAACACATAAATTCGGCAAAGCATTGAGCAAAAACGATTTTGAAAAAGTGATATTTGAAAAAGTCGCAATTTGTATCTCCGAAAGAGTAGAGCCTCAAAAAACAGACTTGACCACCTATGTTGGATTAGAGCATTTAGACCCCGACAATCTTGTAATCGCAAGAACAGGCGTGCCGGATGACGTAATTGGCACAAAACTGAAAATCTATAAAGGCGACATCATTTTTGGAAAGCGCCGGGCTTACCAACGGAAAGTAGCCGTCTCACATTTTGACGGCATTGCCTCTGCCCACAGCATGATTTTGCGAGCCAACGAAAAATATATTGAAAAAGACTTTCTGCCCTTTTTTATGCAATCTGATGTTTTTATGAATAGAGCAGTTCAAATTTCCGAAGGTTCACTCTCACCAACTATTAAATGGAAAACATTAGCAGCACAAGAATTTTCTTTGCCTGTAAAAGAAAAGCAAAAAGAATTGACCGAAGTATTCAAGCAATTTGACGTTACTCGCGGCCAACTCAAGCAGCAAAAAACCACCTTGCAAAACCTAAAACAAAAGCTCCTCAGCGACATTTTAGGATGAAAACGTCTGAACTGTGATTTATAGGATTGTTATGATGAAGATGATTAATAAAACCTCATTGGCCTTGACAGATACAGGCGACAACTGAATAAAGGACGATGAATGAGTACAATTATAAAAGAAAACTACAAATATTCCGAATTGACTTCAAAAATAATTGGATGCGCGATGACCGTTCACACATCGCTTGGCAACGGTTTTCAGGAAGTCATATACCAACGGGCATTGGACATAGAAATGCGAATGGCTGGAATGAAATTCAGCCGGGAATATGGAATGCCTATCTACTATCGGGATGAACAAATAGGAACAAGGAGAGTCGATTTTCTTGTGAGTGAAATGATTTCAGTTGAATTAAAAGCTTTGACAAAGATAGAAG
>JBAVGL010000215.1:0-7955 GCA_049684795.1 Chitinivibrionales bacterium
GATCGGGGTCGTCCACGCGGAACATATACGCCACGTCTATGTCGGTTTTCACTCCGTTTACCTGGGCGTTAAGGCCGATGCCCAAAGATAATCCGGAAGAATTGCTTTTTATATAGGTGGTGGCCGGACTGCCTTTAAACTCATTAATCATTTCCTCCAAATCCTGTTCGCTGAAGGTGTAGCCGCCGCGAAGAAACAAATAGTTCTGGTACACGGCAACTTCTATACCGGGCTTATAATTGAGGTAATCGTCGATTGCCTTTTGCAAATCAAGCGCGAACCTGACCTTCGGAAGATATACCGGTATGTACGAAACGCCGACGGTGAGCGACAACGGCAATGGAAGCGTATCGGTGGCGGACGAATATCCCGAGAGCAAGAACCCCGCGTTGCGCACCGCGCAGCCGAGGATGAGCCGGGAGCCGAGCATCCGGTACTGACCGCCCGCTTCAAACGCAATGGCGTCGGCCGCGATGTGCGTTTCCGGGTTCCCAATATAGTCGTGGATGCCGCGGACCCCCGCGCCGACCGAAAAATTATCGAGGACCACCTTGGACCATGAAACACCCCCGGTAACCGAAGCCTGGTCCCACCGCAGGCCCGTAGAGTTTTCATTTTCATCTATTCCGTCAATATACCCGTGCGATACATATTCGGCGGTTGCTGAAAAAACGCCGTAATCCTTATAAGGCAGCGCATACCCGACGGGCCCGCACCATGCGTCCATGAAAATCCAGCGGTAGCCCGCCATTGCCTGTTGTTTGGTGATGAACCCGCATGATGCCGGATTAAGAAAAGCCCCGTTAAGGTCGTTCGGCATCGCCACCGACGCGCCGCCCATTGAAACGGTCCGCGCATCATAATCAAGCTTTAAAAAATCAAAAGGCAACGTGCCCGCATTGGAATTCTGGGCGTGAAGGGGAAAGGCATATAACGCGACAAGCCACATCAAACGATTAAGCGCCTTCATGCGATGGACCGCGATTCTTATGATTGCCATGACAACCCCGGGAAGCACCCAACGGGGGTATTCCCATGATTTTGCCGAAGAATAAGAATTATTATTTTTGACATTGAGCGCCCCTGCGCTGGAAAATTCTTTCATAATTAACATAAAAATAATTATTGTTAGGATCACTGAACCGAATTTCTTTAGGCACTCCGTCCTTAAAGGACGAATATGCAAGCTCTCCGATCGCGGGGTTTTTTGTACGATATATTACGTCCGTCACACTTGATTGTTTTCTATTAATTATCGCAATAATATCGTATTCCCTCCCGCCTATGGAATCATCATGCCAGTAACAGACCCCCCGTTTCCCGTCGAAAGAAAGCGAATCGGCGTTTTTTCTAAGGATTGCATAATCAAGCAATCCGCCCGTTAAAATGTGCATGAACTGCGCATAGGTAAAAGGATACTCAATAAATCCGTGCCCTAAATCCACGTTTTCACGGGGAAGTTTTTTGTACAGCGAATCGCCCGCCTTAATGTCCCAGAATCCCCCGCGGGCCGGGGCAATCGATGCAATCCTGCCGCCGAACGGGGAATAAAAACCGACGTTAAAATCCGAATCGCCGCGCCATTGGAACTCAATGTGCGCTCCGAACCGCTGGCCCTTCACGCTGAACTTTGTCTCGCCGAAAGCTTCGAACAAGCATACGCTGTCGCGGGGCTCAAGCGGCAGGAAAAGCGAAGGAAGCGTGTCCCTCGTTATCCGCGGAGGAACGACCGTGCATGCCGTAAAAAAAAGGCATATTAAAAGGGACGACAATCTGATCATGGCCTGGGTTTTTCAGGTAAAGTGTCGGCCGGATTGCCGGGTGCGCCTGAATTTTTCTCAAGGAGCTTTATTTTGTCTTTGAGGTCGGCGATTTCTTCCGGAGACGCCTTTTCGGGGGAAAGCCCAAGCCCTTTCTTATATGCTGCCAGAGCGCCCGCCATGTCGCCCTTTTTAGCGAGGATGTCCCCGTAATGGGTGAAGACGACGGGATCGTCGCCGATTGTCCCGATCGCCTTGACAATATAGACCAATGCGCTGTCGATATTTCCTTTTTTGTAAAAAACCCATGCGTAGGAATCAAGATAGGCGCCATTGAGCGAGTCTTGCAGCAGCGCCATTTTTATGATGGTCAGGGCGCTGTCGAGTTTTATTCCCGATTCGGCCCACATATACCCCAGATAGTTTGCCGCCTGCGGGTCGGCCGGCTTGAGCGCAAGCACCCGCTTGAAGGCCAGCTCGGCCTTGTCCCTCTTTTTCATGCGTTCCAGGGAACTTCCCAGCTCGAACCACGCCAGGGCGTCGGCGCTGTCGAGGGCTATGGCCTTTTTAAGCGCGACAGCGGCGCGATCATACTCGTTCTTTGCGTTGAGAACGAACCCTTCCATGCGCCACGACTCCGCCTTCTGGGGCATTGCCTTTTCAAAACGCCTCGCGGTTTCCAGCGCGCGCGCCAGGTCTTTTTCCCTGAGCGCCAGGTAGCAGAGCTGCTGCCAGGCATCGGTAAAGTTGTTCCGGACGACGGAGTCCTTGGCGGCTATGACGAGGGATTTTTCAAACTCCATTCTGGCAAGGTCGCCGCTGTCCTGCGCGGCAAGGACCAACCCGCAATAAAAGTGTACTTCGTAATCGTCGATATTTTCCGCAAGCAGTTTGTGGGTGAGTACGCCCGCTTTGTCATATTGTTTATTATAATAATAAAGCAATGCAAGCGTTTTGCCGTATCCATCGTTAAGGCTGTCGCCGGCATATAATTTTTCATAGCCTGCGATCGCCTGCGCCCACTGGCCCCGGCGAATCTGGATTTGGGCAATGGTGCGCAGCGCCTCATCATTGCCGCTGTCGACAACGGTTGCCATTTTAAAGGAATTAAGGGCCTGCACCGTGTCCTGCCTGGCCAGTCTCATCAGACCTATGCCATTAAACAATTCGGGCACCTGGCCGAAACGCCGTTCCATTCTGACAAAAAGGCTTTCCGCCTCATCATATTGTTTGAGTTTGGTATACAGGCCGGCGGTCTTAAGCCACATCTGCAGCGATTCCGGGTTTTTTCCGAGGTATCCTGAATACTCCCGCGCCGCTTTTGCCGTACTGCCCTGCGATTCGTAAATGAGGCCGAGCGTGTAGTATTCCTCCGCCCGTTTGTCCTTGATTTCCTCGAGCAATTCCGAAACATTGCCGAACCTTCCAAGGCGCAGATAAATGTCGGCCAGCATCCTTTTGTCCGCGTCGGAAAGTTCGGCAACGTTTTTTTTGTTCCCCTTTATGAGCAACAGCGCCTGGTTATATTGGGACGATACCATGTATTTTTCGACCAGGAGGTCGCGCAGGGTCACCGAATTCGGATCGAGAGCAAAGGCCGACTCATAAAAATGCAGCGCCAGGTGATTGTACCCGATCATTTCGTATTCACGGGCTTTTATGAAATTTTCTTCGGCCCGCTTTTTTTTGCTCCATTCGCTCGACGTTTTCGGGACGGGACGAACGACCGGGAACGGCGGGGCGACGCACCCTGTAAACCACACAAGCATGACCGCCGCCATGGGCGCCACGGCAGCCCTGAGGTTTGGTCCTTGTGCAGCATGTACGTATTTTTTCACCGGCGACACCTCAATGAATGCCTCACTCTCCAAAATGCGTGATCGGCTTTGTATGGTTCAATTAGCCACCGAAACAACAATGTTGATCGCGCTTTCCAGCGGAACGCTGCTTTCCGGAGGCGCCGATTGCGAGATCACGGTGCCCGGCAAGACCGTGGAATTGGCTTTATACTCTATTTTGCCGAGTTTAAGGCCGCTTTTTTCAATTTTGCTTTTTGCGATCAGCAGGCCTTCGCCTATCAAATTTGGCACGTCCGCATGGGTTGGCTTGGGACCGTCCGAAACGACAATATCAACCGGCATTTCACGGGATATGCTCGTACCTTCCTTGGGGGAAACCGATGCCACGACGTCCTTTGGGTAATCGTCAAAATAGTCCCGCTTGGATTTCCCCACAATAAAACCCATTTTTTTCAGTTCGGTCGTGGCCTTGCGCTCAGTCAGGTTCGTCACGGTCGGAATGACGCCGATTTCAGAACCTTTGCTGACCACCACGACCACGAGCCTACCCTTTTTGACGTTTTCCTGGGGTAACGGCTGCTGGCTGACGACGTTGTCACGCGGGATTTTTTCATCGTATTGCCGTACGCTTATCTGAAGGCGCAATCCGACATTAAAAAGGTCCTGACGGGCCTCCTCCCAGGGAACGTTGACAATCGACGGTACAGTCACCATGCCTCGGTCCATGTTGACGATCCGGGGCATTACCATTTTATCGACTATAAAAACGCCGATGATCCCGCCCGCAATAATGCCCAGAACGATCGCCGGGACAACTACCTTCCAGAAAATCGAGGCCGGAACGCTAATCGTATAGTTTTTTTTCATCGAGAATCACCAGGTTCTTTCCATCGATTGCGATATAATGTTTTTTCTGTAGCTGCGAAATGATCCGGGAGACCGTCTCCCGGCTCGTACCCGCCATGTCGGCGATAAGCTGGTGGGTCGGCCGGTTCGGGATCACCACCATGGTGCTCACGCGCCTTCCCTGTTCCTTGGCAAGCCGAAGCATGACATCGGCGACCCTGCCGTAAACGCTCATCATCGACAGCGTATTGATGTGCCGGTTGGCCCTGCGCAGGCGGTATGACATTTCAATAATGAGCTGGATGGCGATTTTCGGAAAACGCTGGAGAATGTCGATAAACACCCTGCGGTACAGCAGGAACAGGTCGCACTGCCGGGCCGCGATGACGGAGGCGGACCGCGGCTCACCGTCGAGCAATGCCATTTCACCGAAAAAATCGCCCCGTTTCAGCGTGGCCAAAACGGCGTTTTTCCCCTCCGATGTCATGACCGTAACGTTTACCAGACCGGAAACAATGATGAAGAACGTCCGGCCTTCCTCGTCATCCTCGTGGACGATCACTTCGCCCGCCTCAAAACGCTTGTGGATCATGACCCTGCAGATCGCCGTCAGGTCTCTGGCCGACAGTCCGGCAAACAGAGGAACATTGACAGCCAGCTTCTTTATAGCCTCAATGTCCATCAGTTCTCCTTTGTCTGAATGTTAAGGCGAGAAATTTGCGATAGCGCTTCCTTGCCGATTTCACCGTTTTCACCGTCGGCAAGAACAATTTTTTTATAGAGCCCGAGGGCCTTGGCATAGTCGCCCAGCCGCTCGCAGATGCGGGCGGCCTCAAATTCCGAGGTCACGGCCCACTGCCCGACATTTTCGAATTGAGCGGGCACCTTCAGGTATTCGGAAACCGCCTTCCGCAAATCGCCGAGCTTAGCGTAGCACGTCGCCATCCAATACAGTATCTCCGGTTTTTCCTGCGGAGTGGGGTTGCTGGCGCCGGCTTTCTGCAGTTTTTTCATGGCGTCCTCAATATGCGCCCCCTGGATGCAGCAAAAACCAATCTTTAAATACGTCGACGACGGGCTGACCTCCTGCGGGAAACTGTCGACAATCGTCTGGTACAGTCGTGCCGCGTCAAGCCAGGCCCCGGTCTTCTGATAATCAATCGCCGCGTTGTACGCCGCCCTGAAACGGGTCGTGCCGTCGGCGAGGGAGCATGGCACGACTTTTTCGAACAGCTGAGCGGCCTGTGTAAAATCGCCGCGATCATGATGCATCATGCCGATTTTAAAATACGCCACCGGCACGAATTCGCTTTCGGGATAGCGTGTTATAAAATCATTGAATACCTCAAGGGCCTTTTCCTGTTTCCCATTATAATAATAGCATACGCCGATTTGGTACGCGGCGTCGTCGGCGCGGGACGACGCGGCGAATTTTTCATCAAGGTATTTAAATGAATTCAGCGCCTTGTCATAGTCTTTTTCAACCAGGAAACGCAGGCCTTCATGGTAGACCACCTCCGCCAGGCCGGGATGATGCTCCCCAAACCTGGTCTTGAAAAAACTGACCGCTTTCTCCGCTTTCTTTTCCTGCCCGTCCATGATCAGGGCGTTCATGACACCGGTAAGGGCCGTTATGCTGTCGGCTCCCCCATGCGCATACTGGAGAGCGCGGTCAAACGCCCTGGCGGCGTCGGGATACATGGCGTTTTCAAAATATATGGTGCCCATGCTCGCGCAAGCAGCGCCTTTGTCCGGAAAGGAGTCCAGCGCCAGCGCCTTAGCGAGATGCTCAACGGCCCCGTAGACATCGCCTTTGTTTTTAGCGCAATTGGCAAGCTCGCAGTAAACGCCTCCCATGCAAACAGATCCGCATTTTTCCTTGGCCATCTCGCTTACAAGCTGGCACGCTTCATCGTTTTTCCCAAGCAGCCGCAGACATTGCGCGATCCCCAAACGCGCCTCGTTATAATAATCGCTTCCGGGATAATTTTGCACATACAACCTGAAACTACGGAGCGCCTCCTGCGTTTTGCCAGCGGCACATTGCGCGGAGGCCATTTCGTACCTTGACCGCTGCGCAAGCGGGCTGAACGGATACCGGGAGATTATTTTCCTGAAAACCTCAACGGCGGCGGGATAATCGCCCCGTTTTTTTTCTATGATGCCGGAAAGAAACTGCCCTTCTATCACGCAGGTTGAATCCGCATAACGCCGTAAAAATTCATCGGCCATCGACCGGGCCGAATCCAATTTGTCGGCCGAAACATACGTCCGCACGAGACCGAGATAAGCCCCTGCAACCTCGGCCGCATGGCCGGCGCTTGCCGGAGCGTGGACAATCCTTGCATATGCCGCGCGCGCGAACGCGCCGTTATTTAAGGCTTCATTGGTTTCGCCGGTTTTTTTTTCGTAATAGGCGCCCGTCAGGAAAAGCACATCGATCAGGTGACGGCTCTCGGGGTATTTTATGATGTACCGCTCATAATCGGAAATTTCAGGAGGTCCAAGCATCAGTAAGTGAAACGCCGCATCATCGGCCATGGCCGGGTACCGGGTTTTCCGCGCTACCTCCTGATAGAGAACCAAAGCCCTGCTTTTTGATTGCGCGGCCTCAAGGCTGTCCCTTTCAATCAAGGCCTTCTGGTATATTTTTTCATTGACCCTGGCCCTGGAGAAAATGGCCCTTGTTAAAATCGAATCGGGAGGTAGAGGAACGCAACGGGCGATCTGTTCATACATATCGCGCGCTTTTGCAAAATTATCGAGCGTGTTTTCGTAGAGGGCGGCAACGCTCAAAAGCCGCTCATAGGCGGGCAAACTGTCGGAGATCCCTTGCAAAAGCGAGGCAATGTTTTCCATTGCCGAAGCGAGATTATTGCCCCGGAATTTTTTTAGATAGCCGCTCCGTCTTTTTGCTTTGTCAATAATTTCGGAAGGAGCGTTCGACTGGACCACAAAATCATAGTAGCTGAGCGCCGTCTGGTAATCCATTAAGGCCTCGGAGCATTCCGCGCGGGCATACGCCGCCTGATTGTAATAAGCGCTTTGGGGATATCGCTGTAAAAAACGGTCGAATTCCTGCAGCGCTGCGGAAAAACGCCCCTTGTCCTGATAGGTTTTCGCTATTTTGAAAAGCACGCGGTCGCCATCGGTCACCTCCGGGAACGCGCAATAACTGCGGTATGTCGACAGCGCGTTGGGATACAGTCCCTGTTCATAGTACATGTCACCCAGCGTCAGGGTGGCCTGGGCGCGGAATTCCTGCCCATAGTCGCCTTTCGCGACGTCCTGCAGGGTTTCGATCGCCTTTGTTACGTCCTTCCTGCTAACTTGACACTGGGCAATTTTTAAGAGAATGCCGCCCGCGCGGGCGCTGTCGGGAAAATTCACGAGCATTTGTTGATATAGTTTTTCCGCATCTTCAAAATACCCGGCAAAAGCGGCGCATTCGGCCCACGAAGCGATAAAATCCCGTGAAAGACCACCGGAGGGCTTCTTCAGATAAAGTTCCGATAATTTCTTGTAAACGACTGACAACGTTTTGTAGTCC
>JBAVGL010000216.1:0-2212 GCA_049684795.1 Chitinivibrionales bacterium
GGTATTCTGGCCCAGACCGCCGAGGCGAGCGGGAAGGAAATAAACGCCACCATCGGCACAGCGCTTGAAGACAACGGGTCCCCGATGTGCCTGGAATCCCTGGCACGGCA
Source organism: Chitinivibrionales bacterium (assembly GCA_049684795.1). Lineage (GTDB taxonomy): Bacteria > Fibrobacterota > Chitinivibrionia > Chitinivibrionales > FEN-1185 > JBAVGL01. The sequence continues at coordinate 111 of JBAVGL010000216.1, forward strand.
GATCCAGCTTCAGGGAAGGCAGATTTTCGCCTATGCTCCCAGTTTTGGAAGGCCGGAGATCCGCTCGATATGGAAAGAAATGCTTTTCAAAAAGAACCCGTCGCTCAAGGGCGCGTCCATAAGCCTTCCTGTCGTGACAAGCGCCCTTACCCACGGTCTTTCCATGGCCGGTTACCTGTTCACGGAAAAAAGCGACGCCGTCATAATCCCGGACCTTTACTGGGAAAATTATGACTTGATATTTTCCAACGCGTTCGGCGCCGTTCTCGAACCATACCCGACCTTTGCCGGCAATGGTTTTAATGTAGATGGTCTTGAAAAGCGCATCATGGCTAAAGGTACCGGGAAAAAAATCGTTCTGCTCAATTTCCCCAATAATCCCACGGGCTATACCGCCACCATTGACGAAGCGAAAAGGATCAAGGGCGTCCTTATTAAGGCCGCGGACGCGGGAAATGACCTGATCGTGCTCATTGACGACGCGTATTTCGGCCTGGTGTTTGAAGAAAATATCATAAAAGAATCACTTTTCGCGCTCCTGGCCAATGCCCACGAGCGGATACTGGCGATAAAATTCGATGGACCGACCAAGGAAGATTACGTGTGGGGCTTTCGCGTTGGGTTCGTCACGTTCGGCTGCGGACGGAATACCCCGCAATTGTATTCTGCGCTTGAGGCAAAACTGGCCGGCGCCATCCGGGGGAGCATTTCCAACGCTTCGAATATCGGGCAGTCGCTGCTGCTTTCGGCGTACGCCGACGCGCACTACGATAAGGAAAAAAACGCCAAATACGCGGTGCTCAAAAGCCGCTTCGAAAAGATCCGCCTGATTTTGTCAAGCCATCCCGAATACGCCGACGTCTTTACGGCCCTTCCCTTCAATTCCGGGTACTTCATGTGCGTGCGGCTCAAGCACGGCAATGCCGACGCCGTGCGCCAGACGCTCCTGAAAAAATACAGCACCGGGACCATCGCCTTCGGCGATATCATCCGCATCGCCTTTTCCTCCACGCCCAACGAACTGCTTGAGCGGTTGATGGGCAACATCTACTGGGCGGGAAAAGAAATCGCTGGGTGAGCGTAACGAGCATATGAGAAAATCTAATTTTAACGATCCGTCATTTCAAGCAAATTCTTACAGCGGATGAAATATTGCGCTGAAAACTCGCTAAAAAGGAGCAATATGTCAACCTTACCCGGGGGCCCGCCAAAATATCCTCTGCCCTCCTTTTTAGAAGGGCGCTGCACTCCTCAAGTTTTTTATAAATGGATTAACATTAAGGGTGAAACTTTATTACTCAGGGACAAAAAGCGCGGCAAGCCCTATGCTTTGAACGCCACTAAATCGCTCTATAAAGAAGAAATTTATAAAGCGGTCATGAACAGCGGTGATCGCGACCCTTATACTGGTGATTTGCTTGCATGGGAACTCATCGGCACATGGGACACTTCAAACGAACATGCCGATGAATATAAAAAACAATTTGCGTTAATGCCTACGATAGACCATACTGATCCGGAGGTATTGGAATTTGAGATATGTTCATGGCTGGTAAATGAGTGCAAATCGTATTTGGATCCGGAGGAATTTTATCAGCTTTGTAAAAAGGTCGTGAATTATCGGCCTTATCCGGCCCAAAAAGGCCATGGCTAAGACGGAATTTATCCGCATTTATTGCTTTTATAGACCAGTTCATCGATCCGATGATCAGCGGATTCGATATGCCGGGTAAGGCGCTCCTTATTTTATCTGGAAATCAAATTGAGCCTAAGCCGCATGTTCAATGGAATTTTCCTTTTTGGGAATACCTGTATTTAAATCTTCAAGATTCACGGGCGTTGATACATGTAAAGTTTCTTTTATCTCTTTTTTATATTTCGTTTTTTCAAGACAACTCATTATGCCTTGCGTAACATTTGTAAAAGCCTCCATTAGAAAGCCTTGAACGCCACGCTCCATCGTTTCGTCGCCTTTTGCCATTTCGATTAATTTGTCAAGCAGCAGCTTAATATGAAAATAATGGTACTTTACCTTATCCGCCATTGTTAGTCGAGCGTCGGAAAATCCGATTTCCAATCGCATATTTACCGCAGAGCAATAA
>JBAVGL010000217.1:0-3440 GCA_049684795.1 Chitinivibrionales bacterium
GCCTGTATTATATCATTTTTTTGGGGTCTTTCAATTATAAAAGATTTTTTACCGAATTGCTCTACAAGAATCAAATCATTGAATCTTTTTAAGGCTACAAGCTCGTTATATTTTCGACCTTTTAGAAATTGTCCAAAATAGACCTTTTTACCAGCCCCAGCAGCTCGCAAAGCTAACCCCAAAGCTGCTGTCGTCTTTCCCTTGCCATTTCCTGTATATACTTGAATAAATCCCTGTTTCATGGGAAATCCTGAGGATAATAGGTCTAATTTCTTATTTAAAATCCCGTTAATCCTTGCAATCTTGCAAATCCCGATCAGTTTTCAATCAATTAAAATATATTAATATCCTTTTGATTTTTATGAAATAGCAATATCCATAAAAAAAATGGCGCACCCAAAATGGCCGTAATTACTCCAACGGGTATTTCGGCCGGGGCAATAATTATCCTTGAAAATGTGTCGGCAATTAAAAGAAACATTCCGCCAATTAAGGATGTCGCGGGTGCCAAAACTCTATGATTTAAAACAAAATATCTTCGAGCAAAATATGGTATAATTAGGCCGACAAATCCGATCGGGCCACAATTAGCGACGATAATGCCAACAATCAGGGTTGTTGCAAAAAGAAGATAAGCCTTTGTTTTTGAAACAGATATACCTCTACTTTTCGCCAAGTCATCACCAGTCAATAAATGATCTAATTCTGGAAGCTTCCAGACAATTATTGTAGCTCCTAAAATAATAAAAATCAACATGATAATAACAGAGTCATAACCAAAAACTTCCAGCCCGCCCATAAGCCAGCGAACTATTTGAAAGGAATCGCGCATGTTGCTTAAATATTGGCAAAACATTAAGATGCTGCTGAACATGAAACTTACAGCAATTCCCGCAAGCAACATAGTAAAACTATCGGTTTTTTTTGAAACCTTCGAAAATTCATAAACAAAGAAAATAGCTATAAAAGCGCCTGCAAATGCACCGATTGAAATTCCCGAAATACCAAACCGGTTCATCCCAAATCCGAATAGGATCGTTAATGCAGCTCCGCAAGAGGCGCCGCTTGCAACTCCAAGCGTAAAAGGTTCAGCCAGAGGATTTCTGAACATAGCCTGAAAAACCATGCCGCATAAAGAAAGTCCGCTGCCAGCTAAGAAAGCTGCGAATGCTCGAGGCAGTCTTAACGAAAAAAATATGTTTGTTTGCAAGGAATTATGCAAAAGCTCGAGCGGTGAAATTGCATTCATGCCGAAAAAAGGGCAAGCGCAAATGATAACAATGCTTGCAATGCTCAGTAAAAGAATTTTAAAGTTGTTCATGATTTGAATTTATGTTCTTTGCAAAATTATTTTTCGACCGCGTTTTGACTCTGCAATTTCAAATTCAACATCAAATATTCGATTATAAATTGTGGCAGCTTCATCAGAATCGGCGTTTAATTTCCCCGAGAATACCACTTCGCCTTCTTTAAGCCCTAACACGTTGGAATATCTATCAATTATTGATGAAATCTCATGTGTTACTGCAATAATGGTCGTGTTAAATTCATGCTGAATTCTTTCAAGCGCTTTAATAATTAATTGACGATGAAACGGATCTAAGAAAGTTGTTGGTTCGTCTAAAAGCAAAATTGGCGTTCTTTGGGCAACTGCTCCGGCAAGAAAAACCCTTTGAAGCTCTCCCCCGCTCAGCATGTTCATTTTTCGCGATGAAAATTCGTCTGTATCAGTCAAATGCAACGATTCTTTAACAATGTTTCTATCAACGGCGATTGGAAGCGCCATAAATCCCTGATAAGGAAACCTTCCCATCATTACATAGTCAAATACGGTGAAGGGTAAATTTCTGCCGGAAACTTGCGGTACGTATGAAATTAGTTTTGCAAGATCCTTTGCGGCAAAAGTCTCAATGTTTTTCCCCCCAATGATGATTTGCCCCTGTTTTATTTTTTCAAGACCGGCGATGCACTTGATGAGTGTGGACTTCCCTGCCCCATTTTTTCCAATAACTGCCCATTGTTCGCCTTCGGTAATGTTTAACGATACATTTTGTAAAATCGGTTTTTGATTATATGAAAATGAGAGAGTATCTATTTTGATGAGCATTTTTATTGGATTTTATCTGTATTTATTTTTTTTTGGCAAAATCAAAAAAAATTCGATAGTTACTTAAAGAGAAGAAGCGCTTTAAAAAAAGCCAAAGGTTTTGAAGCAAATGTTCTTAGAAAAACTTCCAAAATACCCATCTTTTTTAGGGTCTTTTTTGAAAGCGATTGTGCAATTGCGTTCAAAAATGCATCATCATGCTTTTTAATGAGAAGCGTTTTCAAAGCAAACGATCTCAATTGCTGCTTTCCAAGCCCGTTTGCCCAGATTTTTTCATAATTCAATAAATAATTATAATCGATAGTGCCATTTTGAAAAGCCTCCGCGGCAATGCGGCCCGCTAATTGTCCGGCATATACCGAGTAATTAATTCCGGCACCCGTCAAACTTATAACTTGTCGGGCGGCATCACCAACAACCATTGCACCGTCTTTTACCAGGGGTTTAAGCCATTTGCCTGCCGGAACTCCGCCACAATGCAGATCTTGAATTCCTGCGCCTGCAAAATTCCTTTTAATGAAATCCTCAAGCAAATCCCTTGCTTTCCCCGCGCCGCTGTATGAACCAAGCACGCCTAATCCGACATTCGCCATGCTTTCGCCACGGGGAAAAACCCAGGCATATCCGGCGGGAGTAATTTTGTTTCCGATATAAAATACGCATGAATCAGGGGAGATCGATTCATGGGTGATTTTGCAAAACGCGCAGGTTTCCAGATCTTCGGGCGCGAGCGCGGTGTTCCAGCCTAAATCGCGCGCAAGACGCGACTCAACCCCATCGGCCAGAATAACACACGGGGCGCTGTACGACCGATCCGGGCTTCTGCACTCGTAAAGTTTTTTCTCTATTCGCTGGATTGAAATAACGGGAGTTTCCGCGAAATAATGCGCGCCGCAGGCGATAGAGCGCATCACCAACTCAAAATCCATAAGTTCCCTATCAACGACATAGCTATCAACGCTATGGTTCAGGGTAACCGTGGTCCCGTTCGGGGAAACCATCCTGACTTTGGAAATTCTGGCTTTGACCCATGCGGGATCAATTTCAAATTGGTTCGAAGAAGCGCCTTTAAGCCCGATACCTTCTCCACACCGGACGGGAAACCCGGCTTTTTCCTTTCGTTCCAATAGGCAGACTTTTGCATGACCCATTGATGCCGCTTGCGCGGCCATTGACCCTGCTGGACCGGCGCCGATCACAATAATGTCATAGGCATTCATTTACTTCCCGCTTCTTGAACGGAAAGTGCCCCGAATGGACATACTTTTACGCATGTTCCACAAAGCGTGCACTTATGGGGATCAACCTCGAGGTATTCAGTAAGAAGAAGCAG
>JBAVGL010000218.1:0-3660 GCA_049684795.1 Chitinivibrionales bacterium
GCTATGATCTCGGCCGCCGAAATGAAGTCCTATGGATTTTAAAGAATAATTTGTAAAGATTTTTACCATATACATCGCTATCTGACGGCAAAATGCAACCTCTTTTCTTCTATTTTTTTCTCTGATATTATTAACAGGCACTTTATAATATTCGGCAACAGCATTGATAATTTCTTCAATGGAAATTTTATAACTTTTCTTTTTATTTTTCTCTAAAATAATATTTTTTACCAAATCGATAGTTATATCCTGTTTTGTGATTGATGCAAAAGCCAGAAGTCGAATAATAATACCCTCGAGTTCCCGAATATTTGAAGAAACGTTTTCTGCGATAAATGCTAAAATGTTTTCTGCAATATTTAGATTGCCTTCTTCAGCCTTTCTTTTAAGGATCGCAATTCTGGTTTCAAGATTAGGAGATTGAATGTCCACGCACAGGCCCCATTGAAAACGGGAAACTAAACGGTCCTGAAGTCCAACAAGCAGCCCTGGCGATACATCGGTAGTCAGAACGATCTGACGTTCTTGCTGATACAAAGCGTTAAAAATATAAAAAAATTCTTCCTGGGTGCTTTCTTTACCAGAGAGAAAATGGACATCATCTATGAGAAGAAGCTGCGCGGTCTTAAAAGAATCTGAAAATTGTTTGGTATTATTGTTTTTTATCGCATCGATAAAATTCAAGTAAAAATCTTCCGATGAAGTATACAGAACATTGCATTGAGGAGCATTTAAAGAAAGATAATTTCCTATTGCGTGAAGCAAGTGCGTTTTTCCTAGACCGACGCTGGAATAAATAAGGAGGGGGTTGAATTTTGTTTTTCCGGGCGCTTTTGCCACCGCAAAGGCGGCGCTCTTTGCAAACTCATTTCCCGGTCCGACGACAAAAGAATCAAAGGTAAAGTTTCGGTTAAAAATAAAATGATTGGCAGAAAATATAGGAAGAGTTGGAAGATCTGCGGGTTTATTATTTTCAGGTGTGGCCATGGTTCCGGAAACAATGTCTTCGCTCACAACAAAAACAATGGAATTAATTTTGGGTACATGCTTTTTTGTCAAGGAATAAATGAGTTTTCTATAATGATGCTCGACGAAATCGCGAATAACGCGATTCGGTGCACACACAACAAGGCTCTGGGCATCGATCTCGTCTTTAACGACCAGCGGTCTAAACCAGGTATCCAATACGGTTGATGAAACCTTGGAAGAAATATCGGAAAGGATGTACTGCCAGAGCGCTTTATGCATATGAAAAAAATTACAATAAAGGTTTCAGGAAAATCAATTTATAAAAAAAAATAGTGGTTGGATGTTAAATGCGTTGACAGGTTATAGTGGAGTAAATCATTTTTTAGTCATAGAAAGGTAAAAAAATGAAAAGAACATTTCAGCCGTCGAAAAGAAAAAGAATCAATACTCATGGTTTCCGTAAAAGGTCCGCTTCCAAAGGTGGAAGAAAAGTCATTAAAGCTAGAAGAGCAAAAGGACGGAAAAAGTTAACGGCATCAGATGAAAAATAATCAGTTTTGATTAGAAGTTATCATTGGAGCATGCATTTAAAAAAAAATGTTTATTATCAAGGAAAAAGGAGATTTCCTTATTATTTGCAACAGGAAAAATATGGAGAAATTCCTTTATAAAGGTTATTTTTAAGGAAAATTTCTTACTGCACGATCGAATTGCTGTGATCGTGTCAAAGCATAACGGAAACGCGGTTGAAAGAAACCGTACAAAAAGAATTTTCAAGGAATTGTTCAGAACTCATAAGCGAAGGTACCCTCCGTTTTTTGACTTCCTCATACAGCCAGAGCGAAGCTTCTTGCCACATGCAGAACAGACAAAGAGTGCCGTACTATCATGGTTAATGGATTTGGGAAAAGAAGAATAGCACTATTGGCGGGGAGCATCATTATAGGCTTGACAAAAGCAATCATGACCGTACCAGGCGGCACGTGTCGATACCATCCGTCATGCAGCGAATATGCGTTTGAAGCCCTGCAAAAATTCCCGACGCAGAAAGCGGTTAGTAAAATACTCTATAGAATAATAAGGTGTAACCCATTTTCAAAAGGCGGCTATGACCCCGTCCAATAGGAGAAAGGTACAAATTCAGTGAATAAAAATACGGTACTTGCATTCAGCCTTATTCTTTTAACGCTTGTTTTTTTTAACAGTTCTTTCTATCGAGAAAAAATAATGGGCCAGCGCCATGTTCCGGCTCAAACAGGCGAAAGCAAGCAAAACAACGCCCAAAGCGCTCCAGTACCATCAGAAAGCGCTTTAAAGAAAGAAACTTCTTCGGTAAAAAACAATGAAAAAATAGATAAACCTTCAGCCGGTATTGTTCACGACACGTCTAAAGAAAAAAATGCAACAATCGCCGGAGACACTATTTGGGTGGAAAACGACAAAATAGTATGCGGAATTTCAGAAATAGGAGCACGGATAATTTCATTGAAAATGAAGGATTATGTATACGCAAAAAACAAAGACGCAAAAGACACGGTTAAGCAAAATATAAATCTTTTGGAGCAAGGGGAAATGGGTGGGGCAAATTTGACGATAAACGGGGAAAATTACGATCAAAAGAAATTTGTTACAATTGATAAAGAGAAAAATATAACACTTTCCAAAAAGGAAACAAGAACCATAGACTTTTCATACAGGGATGAGGAAAACAATACTATCATAAAAAGATTTTTCTTTGAGGGAGATAGTTATAAAATAGGATTTAATGTTCTTTCCGGTTCACTTGATGGAAAAAGCATTGTCATTGGATGGAACGGAGGTATTACGGAAAGCGAGGACCGGTTTAACAGCGGAAATAAAAACGCAAGCGGGGCAAGCGAGCCGCGTAAAGTCCATGTATTTGATGGGAAAAATGTAACCCATATACAAATGAAAAAAATTGGGAAAGAAGAAGAAACGGGTTTTTATAAATGGGCTGCGCTCACCTCGAAGTATTTCATGATTGCATTAGTTGCTGATACAATGAAAAACGCGGATCTTCTTATTGATTCATATACCATGAACCCCGTGGTTGATGAAGGGAAAAAACAGAATACGATATTGAATTATAGTATTCAAATCAGAAGGACCGGAGACGGTAATAAAGAAAGTTATTGGATTTTTGCTGGTCCGTCAAAATTCATGCTTTTAAATTCATTCCATGAAAATTTTTCCAAAGTTCTCTTTGGAGGATGGGAATGGCTTTTGCGCGCGGACATTTGGTTCCCTTATATTTGCGAAATTACTTTATGGTTGCTCATTTGGTTGAATGGAATAATACATGACTATGGCATTACTATTCTTGTGCTTACGATAATAACAAGAATTATCACGTATCCGTTATCCCAAAGCAGCATGAAATCAATGAGTCGTATGAAAGACCTGCAACCCAAAATAAACCATATTAGAGAAAGATACAAAACAAACCCAAAAAAGATGAATGAAGAGGTAATGGCCCTCTATAAACAGGAAGGGATAAATCCATTTAATCCCGGATGCTTGCCTATGTTTTTACAAATGCCTATCCTATTTGCATTATTTATTGTTTTACGGAAAGCAATTGAATTGCGTGGTGCGCACACACTGCTTATTCCTTGGGTAAAAGACCTTTCTCAACCGGAGTCGCTTTTTTCTTTGTCAGGAATTTTTCCT
>JBAVGL010000219.1:0-2033 GCA_049684795.1 Chitinivibrionales bacterium
GTGGCGTTCATGCCCATGGCCATGCCGTCGAAATGATTGCCGGTAGCGTCGCCGGCAATGCCGTTTCCCTGCTGCGCGAGGTGCCAGACGCCCTGAAAACCGTTCGCGGTATCAAACACCGCGCAACTGTTCGACCGGCTGACTGCGCTGGAATTTCCCCAGCGGAGGGTGATGAACTGCGATGCGTTGTTTCCACACACCGTGTCGACCTTCACCCAGATTTCCGCCAGTTGCTGCAGGGAATCCCATCGCTCGATTTCGAAGGGAAGCTCGGAACTGTCGGGTCTTGTAAACCGGACGTCCTCACCGTTTTTCATCGCCTTGTTGAAGGAAAAATTATTGGCGCGCAAACGTACGAGAACCGGGAAATTATAGACGTTATTGAAAACATTCGCCCCGGAATATGAAGTATTGATGACAAGTTTTCGCGAAGAATCGCACGCAATGACAGGCGACGCCAGATCAAGGGTGCCCATTTCCGTCTGATCTCCGGATACTACTTTTACATCACCTATCTTATTGGCCGCATTGGCCGAACCCGAGGCGACAATCCGGATCGTATACTGGCCGTTCGGAACATCGCTGATGACAAATCCCGACGAAGACGTTGAAATCAGCGTGACACGTTCAAGACCATACACCTGGACGAAAACGTTCACGCCTTGCCCGGAAGAACCGATGGCGCCCGTTATCGACCCCGTTGGCTTGAGCGTGTCGATCGGAATGGTCACCGTGTCGGTTGCATTGACTGAACACCCGATCAGGACGGCATTGCCCATGAGGTCGTTGACTTCGATTGAATAATTTCCGCCCTTGACGACATTAAGGGCAAAAGCGCCCGAATCGTCGGTCCGGGCGTCCGCGCTGGACATTACCCGTCCGACAAGCGAGGTATCGGCAAGAAAATCGCTTCCGCGCAACCTCACGACGGCGGAACGCGCGGGCTGCCCGTTCACATACAGCACCTTTCCAACGACTTCGGAAGAGCTTCCGCCCGTGGACGAGACAAGCCCGTTCCTGCTGCATCCGATAAGAACGCATAATGTCAAGATACAAGAAATCGCGGCAGTCCGTTTCATCGCTTTTCCTCCTCGGGAGCGTTCGTCAAGGGGAAGAGCTGGAAATTCATCTGGTAGACCCTGTCAATCCCGCTGTCCTTGCCGATAATGTCCACCAGCTCGGCGCGGAATTCATTGATCCGGTTTCTAATTTTTTCATACCCCTGCCCGGAAATGCTCGCGGTAAGCGCCGAAAAGCTCCGTTTTTCCTTTGGAAACTGGTAAAACGCGTTTTTGGCGATGTCCAGGGTATTGATGAGGAAGTTATTGATGACCACCGCGTCGGTATCAACGCCGGTGCTGATATGTTTGGTAGTCAGCTCAAAAGAACCTGCTTCATTTTTTTTAACGAACCCAAGGCGGTCAAGCACCAGCACCGCCTTTTTCGCCTCGGCCGGAGAAATTGGCGGGACAATGGTTTTCGCCAGTTTTTTGTAGTCGCCGTCAAACGGAGAATAATGCAGAACGGCCCGTATCGCGGAATAGTACCATTTGTCATAGAACTCATACATGTCCGAATCGACGCGGATCACCTGCGACTTCCTGGTATTGACCATTTTCTCGAAATATTGTTTTTTGAGTTCATGCGATTGGGCCTGGTTATAGTGGACCATGAGCTCGAAATAGTGGGACTCACTGGGCTTAAGCTCGAAAACACTTGACAAATTAGGGATAAGCCGTTCGGAGAGGCGGACTTTTTCCTGGAGCACCTGCGTAAAAAAACCAGGCGATTTAAAACCCGCTTTGGACGCGAGGTAGCGATAGGTAAAAGACCGGTTTGCCGCCTTTATTTCGGCAAATCTGTCCCTGAGGAATTTCCGGTAATCGGTATAATTGTAAATTGAAACCATAAAAATGACCGGACCTTCATGCCATTGCTATAACTTTTTGTCAATATACTCCAATTGTATAATATACCACAAAAATGACGTTTTGTCAAAAATTTGTTTAGCTGGCTCTTTATTAATGTCATTT
>JBAVGL010000220.1:0-21669 GCA_049684795.1 Chitinivibrionales bacterium
ACGAAAAAAAAACCACCTTTCCTTCCGGGAAAGGTGGTTTTTTTGTTGGAAATTCCATCAAGCTCAAATATTTTCTATAAAATTCCCTGCATCCCGGCATGTTTCAAGTTCAATTCGCAGATTAACGATATCATCTTGAGTGATATAATCCATATTTGATTTAAATATCGATATCGGCCTATGCTGTGCCCCGGTCCCGGCCTCCGACTGATAATGCCTGCTTCTATTGTGCAGACAGCGGACTTTTGTTTCCTGGCCGGTAATTCTATGAAGTATTTTAAGCACGCTCGATTCCTGCTTGCATTTTTTAATCCGATCAATCTGGCTTTTTGAAAGAGAAAAACTCCTGCTCTTGTAGAAAATGATGGAAGAACAGCACGTTGGACAATCTAAAATCACCATCGAAGTGTCAATCGTCAGATACAGCGTAAAATTCTGCGAACAGGAGGGACATTTGATGTCAAGTGTTTTTACCATGGTAATTCCCTTCAGTCTTTTCTTGAATTGGCGGATGGACTCAATGATCGCACCTATATTGTACCAAATAATTGAATTCAAGTCAAGAGTTTAGATTCTCTTTCCGGATTGTCTGCGTTAAAACGCGGATAATCCGGATTTAGGGAATCTTGCCTGCTCGCAAGCAGGCGGAGAATTTATACAATGCACCAAAATGATCTGGACCCAAAACTGTTATTGCGTCAATACCATGCGATCTGTAAAAAGTCACTTGAGCGCGCACGGACAAAACTTGTCAAACAGGAATTAGAATTTACGGAAGCGAATAAATGCTCGTGGTACAGGGAAATCGGCGATTCCCTGCTCGCCCGCCCGGCCGACTGCCCCAGAGGCGCCGCCGAATGCATCATCGAAAACATCCACTCCCGCGAAATCGAATCGGTCGCGATAAATCCCAAATTCGACGCTTTTCAAAACGCGCGATTGTTTTATAAAAAAGCTAGAAAAGGGAGCCGAAGCCTTGGGATTGTCGCGAGAAAAGTCAACGAATCAAAAGAGGAAATAAAGCATCTCGAAAACCTGAACGATGAAATAAAATCTCTTGAAGACCCTGCCATTGCTCCGGATATCATGAAAAATGGCCTTGAAAAGGTGTTTGCGGCCCTTAGTTCCCTCGATCTTATACCAAAGCAACCAACACCGCTCCTTAGCGGCCAAATGCCGGAAACGGTCCCCTACCGCCATTATACGCTTGAAGGATGGGACTTGTATATCGGTAAGAATGACGCACAGAACGACGAATTGACAACGCAGTTCGCAAAACCTTCCGATATCTGGATGCATGTTGCCTCGCATTCAGGGTCGCATGTGATAATCAGGCGTCCGAAAAATGCCGAATGGCCCCCGAAAAACGTTCTTGTCATTGCCGCTTCATTCGCCGTATGGTTCTCCAAGGCTAAACATACGTCTTCATGTGAAGTGCACTATACCGAGGCCCGCTACGTGCATAAACGAAGAAAATCCCCCGCGGGGCAGGTCGTGATGCAGCAATTCAAATCCATGAGAGTTGCCCCGAAATCGCCGCAAGAGTATTTCCCCGGCGAGTATGATTGATTAGTCTCTGTAGCTGAATTATATACGCGTCCAGCGTATATAATTCCTGCGTACAGAGACTTATCCACCCTGTGGGTTAGGTTCTGTAGGCGAATAATATACGCCTGCCTGCCGTTCTAAGAATGACACCGTCATCCTTATTAGGCCTTTAGGCGCTATCGCTTCCTGCCTGCGCTGCCGCTTCGGCTTGCGGGTCAGGAATTATGATTGTAAAATTCCTTATCGAGGGGTATAATAAAGAATCCACCTATTGGGACCGTAAACGCAACGATGAATATTGCCTTTGTCAATCCTGAATACCCCTCGCCTTCGCGAAATGATCAGGGCGGCATAGCCACCTATACATACAGCATGGCCAATGCGTGCGCCCGGCAAGGCCACCATGTTCATATTCTTGTTAAACGGGGGACCGTTCCCAAACAAATCAATCCCGATGTCGTCACGGATGTCTTTGATCATGCTTCCCCGCCCGGACCAGTGCGCTGGTTCAGCCGTTTTTTTAATGGAGAAACGGTTTGGGAGCGCCGGTATTCATGGGGCCTGCGCCAAAAGCTATTAGATATCCATAAAAAAGAGCCTATAGACATCGTCGAAGTGCCTGAATACAATGGTCTGGCCTATGAATTGACCGCTCCTTTACCTTTTCCCATCATCATTCATTTTCACACGCCAACGGTCCTGGTCGATTATTACAATGAAATAAAAATTACCCGCGGTCAAAGACAATGGCATTTGCTTGAGGCCAAAGCTCTTGACAATGCAATAGCATTTCGATGCCCCAGCACCGCTTTGAAAATGGAAATGTGCCGTCGTTATTCTATTAGTGAAGAGAGGGTCACGCTTATCAGGCATCCCTTCGACACGAGACCTTTTGATTCCATCAAGAAACGGGAATATTGTCAGGACGTCATCGATGTTCTCTTCGTCGGCCGACTTGAACGTAGAAAAGGCGCTGGAATATTGTTCAGGAAAATGGCGCCAATTCTTTCGCTGGATCCGAGGATACGCATTACCATAGCGGGCGAGTCCACCATTGGCGATATGGGAATCTACCGCAATGCGATCGAACGTTCCCTCTCTGAAATTGACCGCAAACGCGTATTTTTTCTGGGGCCAACGAAAAGAGAAGAACTTACCGCGTTGTATTGCCGCTCCGATATTTTTTGCATTCCCTCGCTTTTTGAAAATGCTCCCTATTCACTTCTCGAGGCAATGGCGGCCAAGCTGCCTATCGTCGGGTCACGCTCGGGAGGAATCCCCGAACTGATTAATCATGGCGAAAATGGGCTCCTGTTCGACCCTGAAAATGCCGACGAACTGGTCGATTGCATACATCAGCTCATTGCCAACAAGGAGCGGGCGACCACATTCGCCCGGAACGCCTATGCTACAGTCAAAAGCGTCTGCAATCCAGAAACAATCGCACAAACGGTCATTAATTATTACCAGGCAACGTTAATAGATTTCCGTTCTTGAAATATTCTATGAATATCCTTTATATTTCCAATGAATATCCGCCTGAAACCGGTTATGGCGGTATCGGCACGTATACCATGCATATTGCCGAGGGTATGGCGGCTCGAGGGCATTCGGTCCATGTTCTTTGCCGCTCACAATCAACTGAGGCCTTTACGGTCAAGCAGCATGGAGTTGTTGTGCATCGTACTCCGCCCGGAGTTTACCCACTCCCTTCTCAACGCATGTACTATCCGCTTAGAAAGTTATGCTACGCAGCCATTCCACATAGTCTTTTCCGGCTTGCGTGGGCGCGCCAGGTTTATGGAGCCTACAAAGACCTTACTGCATCGAAAGAAAAGTTTGATATCATCGAGTATCCTGAATGCGGAGGGGAAGGCTATTATTTTTCGCATGAACGCCGTGTTCCACGAGTTATCAGACTCCATACTCCATGGGAGATGGTTCGCGGTCTTGATTCTATCCATGAGAGTCTGTTTGATCGCGGATTGCTTGGCCATATCGAACGTAACGCCGCCCGTTGCGCCACGGCAATAACCTCTCCTTCTTCAGCGCTTGCCAAAGAACTTAAATCGCGATGGAACCTTAAAAAAATCACCATATTCCCCAATCCGTTGCCATTTGACAATTCCACCATGACTTCGGGAAATGATTGGATTTATACCGGACGGATCGAATATCGAAAGGGAGTGCATATTTTAATTGAGGCCTACGCGCGGCTCTGCCAATCACAAACTCCGCCAATGCTTCGAATCATCGGCAAGCCTTATGGAAAACTGCCAAATGGAGTCGAATACTCTGATTACATCGCCCAGCTTATCACGAGGAAAGGGTGCGACCGAAAAATCGAATGGATACGGGGCATGCCCTTGGCATCCATTCCCGGGTTTTTACAGCGTTCCAACGTTGCGATCTTCCCTTCTCTCTGGGAAAACCTTTCATACAGCTGTTTGGAAGCAATGGCGAACGGTTTAACGGTAATTGCGTCGCGATGCGGCGGATTTCCCGAAATTATTAATAATGGCGAAAATGGTCTTTTATTTGAACCGGAAAATATTTCCCAGTTGACCGATATCCTGTCGATGCTGCTCCACAATCCCGTATTAGGAAGAAACCTGGGAATTAGCGCGCGAAAATCTATTGAAACGGTTTACAATTCATCAATAGTCTGTAAAGACGCTGAATTTTTTTATGGAAATGTTATAAAAGGCGGGCTACGTGAATAACCTTAAAGGCAGTCGCCTTATTAAGAATTCAGCGCTTAATCTTTTTAACACCTTTTTCATGCTTGCGACTTCATGGGTGATATCCATTTGGGTTGCCCGTCAGCTGGGTCCTTCAAATTACGGAATATTCAACCTGGTTCTATGGCTGACCGACAGCTTTACCTGGGTCATCGGCATGGGGCTTATACACGCGGTAACGAAATTCATCGCGGAATACAATGGCCGCGATGAAAATGAATACCTGGGCGTGATCGTCGTTTTTGTCCTTAAAATCGAAGTTGCCTTTTCGTTGGTCACCATGGGCATTCTGATTTGGCTTAGAGCGCCGATCGCTCACTACTTTTTTACTCCCAAACAGTCGATTTACTTTCTTATCGCATTTTTCGGCATTTTGCCGGGCATCACCACAGCCATCTTTTCGGCGGCAATAGACGGCATTCAGAAATTCGAATATTTTACCTATGCCAACCTCATTATTTCACCGCTTTCTTTTATCAGTAAAATTGTCATTCTTATGCTCGGCAAGGGTATTATTGGCTTGCTTATCGTGACGCTGGTATTTTCTTGTATCAATATGCTCTTTTATGTCTTTGTCCTCAAAAAAGAAGGCGTTCTTCGCGCTTCAAGCCTGACGACCAAAATCGACCCGATACTTAAAAAAAGGATCCTCAAGTACAATCGCAGCGTCATTGCCATACTGATTTGCGACAAAATCGTTTGGGACAAGAGCGAAAATTTTTTCCTGGGCCGCCTATGCACGTCCGTGGAGATAGCCTATTATAATCTGGGATTTAATATCGCGCAAAAAATCGTTTCGGTGCTTCCTCTCACGTTCTGGAGGGTGCTGTTCCCCGCAATGTCGAATTTTTTCGGTTCCGGCCACAGCGACAAAATGAAAAGGCTTTTTTATTTGTCAACTCGCTATCTCGCGTTTGCCGTCATACCCACGGGCGTCGCGGGAATCATTCTCGCCTATCCCATCATACACTATTTATACGGCCATGATTACATCGGAGCGCAAAGGGTCTTGCAGATGATTTTTCTGTCTTCCATCGTGAGCAGCCTGGCCAACCCGGCCGCGGCTATTTTGTACGGATATGAAAAGCAGGCTTTTATTTATAAATTCGGTTTTTTTCTGGCGCTCTTTAACATCGCGCTCGATATTTTGGTCATTAAACGCCATGGAGCGTTCGGCGCGGCCGTCGCCTATACGATAACGACTTTTTTCGCTTCCGTCGTCGGCCTTATTTACACGTGCAGGACCATGAAGCTGAGCTACCCCTTCGTCTCAATTTTCAAAGTTGTATTTTCAACCATCATCATGGGGATCGTCATGGAAATCATCATTCTTCATAATAGGGAACTTCTCGGATTTATTTCCGCGATAGTTTGCGGAATGGCGGTATATTTCGTAAGCGCCCTGGTGCTGGGGACCTTTGAAAAGGAAGATTATATTCTTCTGGGAAACCTTTCCCGCGTGCTTCCGGAAAAATCAAAAAAGCTCCTGGATGGAGTGCTTGCTTTCATGGAACATTTCAAGCCGGGAAGGGAAGACGACGAATCACTTTAGAAAACCGGCATTTTAATACTGGTTCAGATCAAACCATTTATAAATGACCCACAGCGCGGAATTCTGCGGATCGCGTTCGAGATAAAAAACCTGTTCTCCGATATCATCGAGCTCTTCGCTATTCTGGTAGGAACTACCTTCGGGATCGTATTGGACAACTTCCACGATATTCAAGTTCCCGCCGCGTATAATTACTTCCACATTCGTGGTTTCGCCGTTTCCATTCGTTGTATACCGAATATCCTGATTGCTAAGCGCATTTAACATTAAAGCAATTTCATCGGCCAACTCAAACATTTTCGTATGACTGTCAATTTCCTGCGCGTACATCCAATATTTCATGCACGACAGTCCTTTTGATATGATTTCATAACACGTGCTGTCAATCCGTTCACACGTTGCCACGACATGGTTGCTGCTGTCTTCAAAACTTGGCGCAACATAAAATCTGAAGTCCTGCTGCTGCGAAAATAGATCTTTATACAGGTCAATATCTTTGTTATTATAGGCATTATTCAATTGCTGGATCACTCCCTGAGGAGTGCTCCGGAGAGTGGACCCGTTATTGTTTACCGGCAAACCCAAAGGAGGAAAAAACGGATTGTAGCATGAAAGAAATGCCATGAACGCAATAATTGCGCCTGATAATACAAAGCGTATCATGGTTGATAATCCTCTCGCTTGCCTGCCCACCAGTAGATTATGGATGAAAAATACTTCTTTGCAGTCCTTCTTCGGTCCATGATAAAATCGTCCATGTATTTTCCGCGGAACGGCGTACATGAAACTGCGCTTTTCCGCTATCAATCGTCGCGCCGGTTACGCTGAAAAAAGAGACTTTATAGGAACGGCACAATGTCAATGTATTGTCTCCCTGAATTTCCGTTACGCCGTTGCAGGTGTCCCAAACGGTATTGATGCTGTCGCATTTACACGAGGCGGCAATCCCTTTCAGCCGCTCAATTTCCTCGTCACGACTTGATTGCGCGCCGTCTATATCTATAAAAACAAAATTGGAATCAAAAATATCCTCATAGTCTGTTTTTGAAAACTCCTCTCCAGTATAGTTTAAAATAGTATATAAACTGAACGGGTCATTTATTGATGAGCTGTTTATGACGGGATTTTCAACGGTCCTTGAAGAAAACATATCGCACGTCAATAAACCTGCGCCAATAATGAGGCCCGCAAGCGCGGGAATCGGTAATTTCATTCTAAAACCCCGCGGTGAACAATAAGGTGAAGTCCCAATAATCATCATCAACGGTATCGATATATCGTTTAAGTTTCAGCAGTATTGAAAAATGCTCGCCCACTTTTGAATTAAGCGCCAGAAACGGGACAACAACGTATTTTGTTCCCTGATAATCGGGAAAAAACATACGCTGGCTGGCCTCAAATTTATTGCGGACAATCCTTTCGATGGATGCGCCGCATTGCCATTGCAGAGGCCCGTCGACCGTATCGCATACTGTCAATAACATCTTATGGTTCCATTGCTTGCGCAGGATTCCGTAAAAGGAGTTGAAAACCGCCTGGGTGCTGTCGGTTTTGGGCGATATGGTATCGGAATACCATGCCCCCGCGTCTTCATAATGTTCGGTCCACTCCGTTTTTAACCACACGGACCTCACCATTTTCCAATTTAAGGTCAGATCGGAGGTGATGCCTCTTGAATAATATGGTGGAATATTTGAAACCTGAGGGTATTGAGCGGGGAACTCATATTCGGTCCTCTTCGTTACGGCGGATATACTATACAGCATGTTTAGGTTCTCGGACTTCTTGGCCGTCGTCGATATTCCCAAGTTGTAAATATAATCAGTGGAATTGTTCACGCTTTCTTCCGCTTTCAAATAATAGCGGAGATTGGTGGAATATGCCCCGGAAAAGGTGAGCTTCCCTTTATCGCCTGCTAATGGCGTAATATCGAGATGATGGCTTTGCACAATCCAATCCTGGTCGTTATAATTTCTATAAACTGAGTCTTGATAAGAAAAATAATTTGAAAATGTTTTTGAATAGCGCGAAATGTTAAAAGCGTACTGCAATCCCCTTCCGCTTTTTGATTGAATCGACAGCGTGTGGTCCATGGTCGCCTTGTACCCCGAATAGTCGTTTAATTTGACTTTAAACGTATCGAGGTTCGATGAATCGGCCGGTTTCGTCAAATCTATTTTATCTCCAAATAATTTTTCTTCATTTTCCCAATCCACGCGAAGACCGCCCGAGTAATTGATATAGAAGGAAGGGTCGTTTCCGAGCATCAAGCCCACGGATTGGTTCGTGTTCCTTCGGTCGCCCAGATTCGGCCTTTCCGGCGAAGATGCATTTGTTGATGGATACAACAAAGAGTATCTAGAAAAAGAATATATGAACGCGGGCTGCAATGAAAACCTGTATTTGCCTTTTATCCCGCCTTTAATTTCGTATGACCTCTCAATACGGTCGGGGACATTCAAAAAATACGATTTCCCGCTTGTTCCTTCCTCTCCCATCAACGCCTCACTGCCATTTACCAATGAATCCGTGTAAAGAAGGGAAACGCTGTCTCCGGTCGGCAGATCGCTGAAATATAAGGCCTGGCCGATACCGGAAAACAAGTGAGACGATCTTAAGGAACGACCATATCCCTGAGCATTAATGAATAACGGCAAGTATGGCAAAGAAATATTGTTTTTCCCTATCTCAAAAGCCCCGTAATATCCGTGGTCCCTGTTAAAATCATTCTCGTGCATGGAACTAAAACTTTCAACAGGCAAACTATCGTTTTCAAATTTTTCCGAGGCGCCGCCCCGTATGGTTACCGGGACTTGAAAAAGATTGAACCGCGCAACGGGACCGATATCCAAAGACCCCAAGGCCCCCTGACTATTCTCCTGACTATTGAGAATGAAAATGGGGGTCCAGTCAACTCCCATTGAAAGCCCGGGTAAGAAGACGTTCTTTTTGAGCGCGGCTCCCGACGCATCAAAAGATTGTTTGCGTAAATCAACCAAATCGTTTCTTTCCAGCCAATAAGCCATAAGTTGCCTCGCCTCACGCAACGAATCGTTTTGGTTGATTTTAAAGTTATCAACATTGTCGAACGTGTTCATAAACTGCCGCTGCCCGGAAATAAAAGCCGTGCCGGTTGAATCCGGCGCCGTTCGCACGGTATCCCGTGAAAGCCTTAATTCAACCGGCCATTGATTAACTTGACAATACGTTATTCCGGTCGTCAGGCACGCAATAAATCCGACCGCGCATCGCGTTTTTATAGTGAGCATGATTTTTTGTACAATTCAAGCCATTGGTCGACACACAGGTCTTCAGGCCGGACTTTCGGGTCGATCGTCATTTCCCTCAGCATGTCGATATACATATTTTTATCCGCTTCCCGTCCTAAGACATTGGCCAGGGTCTTGCGTCGCATGGAAAACCCCTTGTCAACAAACCGGAAAAATTCTTCCCATTCGCTCCGCGGCAGGCGGGCCATCAGGTCTTGGCGTACGGCGAGCTTGAAGACCGAAGACTCGATTTTGGGCTTTGGAAAAAATGCTCCGGCGGGCACGTGAAATAAAATATGCGGTTTTCCAAAAAACTGGCAAAATATCGATAAAAATCCATTGCGCCTGGAATGGGCCGGAGAAACGATGCGCTGGGCCACTTCGCGTTGCACCATAAACGTGCATGAAAGAATGTCGTTGCCGTAGAGCAATGTTTTTTTTATAATCATGGCCGCGACGGAATAAGGAAGATTGCCCACGACATGGAGCGGAAAACCGGCTTTTGCAAAATCAAACTCAAGCGCATCGCATTCGTGAAGCATCCATCCTCCAGCGCCAAGCTTGCTATAAAGCTGCGGGACAACATCGGGGTCCAGTTCCACCGCGTGAAAACGGGGAAATCTTTGTTTTAAATGAATACTGAGCGCGCCCCGGCCCGGTCCTATTTCCAGAATATTATCATCTGGTCGGGCGTCAATGGATGCGGCGATCTTCCTCGCATATGACGGCGCGCTCAAAAAATGTTGTCCAAAGCGTTTTTTGGGTCGCATACAAGGCGCGTAACTGGAAATTTATTTTAAAATTGACAATTCTTGCCATACAACGTAAATTTATACCTACACATTCAAGTTTCCTGAGCGGAAGGAACTCTCAAATGCAAATTAAACTGCTGCTGTCTATTCTTATTTTTATCTGCATTTTCTGCGTATGCCAGAAAAAAAACAAGGCCCCTCAGACATTGTCGCCATCTGAAATTAAAAAAATAGAATTTGTGCCTCCGGCGGATTCATCGGTGACAATTGATCAGATTAAAAAGATGAATCTCTGTAATTCCCTTCTTGATTCGCTGAGCATTTTTTATCAAGATTCATTCAAAATAAAAGACGCCGTACTGCTTACACGATACCAGGAAGACTTCTCCCGCGCCCAGGATAAGATATGCCTCCGGACCGGTCTTGCGGGAGGCTATACCGAATACCTCTGGGTTCTCAAAAATCTCGGCAATCCGAAAAATACAAAACTGCTCGATTCTTTGAAGTTGACCGTTTATCAGTAGGGGCGCGTTGCAACATGCCCCTACCGGAATATACCACGGAATTTCTTAAAAAACCAACCCGCCGAACACCTCGAAAATTGACGCACCGGAAAAATCATAGGTGTATTTCAACGTTGCGCGAAAAATTCCATATTGATTAAATTTCCAATACGCGCCTAATTGGGTCGTGGTGACGGTACCCGGCCCTAAAAAATGTTTGGTCCATGAATCCGCGGGAAACCCATTATGGGTTGAGTCCTGAAACACGTCCGTAATGGAGCCTCCCCGTACGGAGCTGTTTTTCCGGGTATTGCTGAATTGCAGGCCAACGGAATGAAGCGGGGATAAGGCTGTTTCACATAGCAAGGTAAGCATGTCACAATCGGGACCCAACGGCGCCCCGAGGCATTGGTTAAAATTATCGTACCGCTCGGCCCCGCCGTAAAAATGCGTATAAACCCAGGGCTCGACGCGCGTATATTCGGCAGTGCCGGAAAAATCTTTATTAATGATTTTATTGAAATACTGACCGCCAAAAGTGAATGCCCACTTATTGCCCCAATCATTACTGAATAGCGTCCAGGGCGCGGTCATGTCGTCGATGAAGAATTCACCGTATAAACGCGCGTTCTCCGGCCAATGAATGTTTGCGTCAAACGACAAGGCCTTATTATCCATGTCTCCGGCGTAATGCTCCACGAAAACATACGGAACAAAAGGGATCATATAAACCGGTTCCCAATTACGGGTCTGGTTATAGTAATCTTTTCGGAGCGCGTTCGCGGAATCTATGGCCGTATGAGGCTCATTGGTCGTGCTGCCGTTAATTACCACTTCGGTAATCCCCGCGTCAATGAGCGAATGAAAAAGCGAGACGTTCAATCGGTGCGTATATAAATATTTCGGCTTGTCCTTGTCACTTTTCAGTTGGCCAACGGTTTGAATATACTCTACAATCCCCAAATCAAGGGCCCCTCGAACGAATGTGATCGGCGGCGCGTTTCCCGAAAAGGTAAGCGGAGTAAACACCGCCGGGCCTTGTTTAAGGTAGTCGATCGCCGCTTCCACCATGTAAACCCCGCCGTCATATCGAATCCCGCCGCGAGGAAGATCGGAGGCTCGGGTATTGGAAGAATCTTTTCTTCCGTAAAGATTATACGGGACGCCGTCATAAGGCTCATAGCTGCTAGACTTCCATAAGGTATCGGAGCGGTAATCCGTCCAAATATCAGCGCTGGAATAAAACGAGAACTTGCCCAGGTTTCCCGAAAGATGAGGGCTGATAATTCCTCTGGTAAAAAACGACGTCGAGTCATGGACTTTTAAATGGGTGCTGTCTAAGAGAGAAATCCCGACATGGAGGGTTCTGGCGCGCTTACCATCAATATAAGAATACAAACTGTTTTTCGAACCGACGATCCTTTTTATCATTTGCAAATCCGCTGATTCCTGCGAACTGAGCCTGTTCTCTTTGTCCAGGGAATCAACGGTGTTAAGAAACACCTTCGCATCATTCACGTTCATGGGCTGCGAAAAAAAAGAGGCCGGCAACGCCTGATGATAGCGGCTCGAAATTTGATAGAAAAACCTGTCGATATCAGCGCTGGTGCGCAGGTTCGGCGCATATGAATCGGGCGAAGCGAAGCCGGAATTTCCCTGACCGGCTATTTTCAGGATGCACAGCGCAAGGACGATAAGCATGCTTCCGGTGTGCGGGGTCTTATTTGTCATTTAAATATTTCTTCCTTATTTCAGCGGCGTATTTAAGGTGTTTCTTGACATATTGAATTTTCCTGAACCGCTCAGGAATGTCCATCGCGAGCACTTTATCTGAAGTGTCAAGGCATTCCTTTTTCAAGCAGAGTTTATCATAACTCAAAAGCACCGCCTGATACCCGGAAAGAACGTCGGACCAGTTCTCGGGATTCCGTTTTTTGGACAAATCAATAAGTTTTTGCGCCAGACTTATTGCGTCTTTCCATTGGTTTTTGGCCAGAGTGGTCCTTACTTTTATCCGGATAAACATGGTATTGTCCGGATATTTCAATAATACCTGCGTGGCTATGGAATCGGCCATCCTTATTTGACCGCGTTCAAGCAAAATCCAGCAAAATGAATTGCAAGCGGCGTAATTATAAGGAAAAGGCGCCAGCGTGGCAGTTTGAATCTGCTTTATCGCATTGTCACGCTTGTCGCCAAAAAAAGGCAACCATTTAAAATTATCACTGAAGTAGTAATTAAATATTCCTATGCCAAGGTAGGCCGCTTTGAAATCAGGGTCAATTTTTAGCACCTGCTTGAAATAACCTACGGAGGCCATTGCATTTCGGACTCCAAAAGGCCAATTGCCGGTCCTGGCCTGGATTATTCCTATTCCACCAAGAGTGCTTCCAATATAAAACATGCATTTCAGCGAGTCCCTCCCTTTTTCGAGCGGTAAACGATGACAAAGTTCCTTAGAAACTGAATCGGCATGTTTCAAAAAAGCTTCCCCGTCAAGGGGATATGATTCATAATCGAGAATCTCGGTCTGTTTAATCGCGCAACTAAGATAAAGAGCCTCTTTTTTTTCAGGAAGTTTAAAAGAAACCGTGTTGAGCATCCGTTCCGCTTTTCGATAGTCCTGCGTCATCAGATATATTTTCGCGGAATCCATTAAGCCGGCAGTCTGGAAAGAACCGCCGTCAAAACCCTGGACCCTGTTGAAGAAAAGTATTATGATGCCGCTTATAAATGTGAAATTGGTCGTATTCATTTTTTATTTGCAATAAAAAAAATCTTCTTATTATTAATTTTCATGAATGCTTTGGTTCGCAGAATATATTTATAACTATGTTTTCACGCGCCAAAGAAATTAATTACATGAATTCTTTTTCCAATTAATGTTTTTTTTGTTATATTATATAACGTCAGTCCGCGGGCCAATTTACAGTGTTCAAATTAAAAATAATGGAAAGGAGCAATGTAAATGGTAAAAAAAGTAAATGTTGCTCTTACCAACAGATGTAGTTCCTTTTGCTGGATGACTACTTTGTTAATCGCTTTAGTTTTTTTGACCGCCCCATTTTCGCGCCTGAGCGCCCAGACGTATCCTCCAACTATCCGCATCCCGGTGACTTACTACGATTTCCACGCGGATGGAAGCAATCCAGAGTTTGAAAAGAGCCCAACCGGCACCGGAACGCATCTGGGAATGGTCGCGGACACTCTTGACGCCCAACGAAAACCCGTTCTTGGACCAGTTCCCTACTGGAACTGCTATATTGCCAAATGGTTCAGGCCCTGGCAGTCGGGGGATTTTACCATTCCTAATTATACTAATCCGGTCACTACTACATGCAGCAATCCAGACAGTACGGTAAACTACGATACGGCCTTTACGAATATGGTCTTTCAGGACACGCTTATATTCACACTTGTCCCGGGATCAGCAGGTACTTATCAATATACAAGTGCCGCTTTTTTTCCGTTAGACGGAAGAGGGTTCGGCGCGGATGAGCCAGCGGGCTCGGGCGCGACCAACCATAATTACAGTTTTACCATGGAACTGCACTGGCAATTCGTCAAAGTCCAAGGCTTGACGTTTCAATTTGCGGGCGACGACGATGTGTGGGCCTTTATCAACAACAGGCTCGTCATGGACATCGGAGGCATTCATAATACAACGACCGGTTCCGTTTCCGTCGATAGTCTCGGACTAACCAACGAAAAAGGTTACATGTTTGATTTCTTTTTCTGCGAACGGCATCGAACAGGCTCCGACATCATGATAAGCACCAATCTGTTTACCTCGGCGGCAGCCGTCAAAATTTATGCCGTAACGCCACCTAATTATTCCGACACCACGCATCCCATCAATGACATCGCCACCGGTTCCGTATTAACGCCTTTTAATCTTACGGCCCATGTATTCGACAGCACGGGGGCCATGCGGCCCGAATACGACAGCCTTATCACCTGGACAATCACCTACGATTCTCTGGGTTCCACAATAACCAGGCAATTGGGAGATTCAACGGCCTTAGTGTCCCCAAAAGCTTTTGGACTCGTAACTTTGACGGCTAGCTACAAAAACCCAAGCGACCCGAATTCACCGACGATCATTAAAACCGTCCAGATATATATCGGGCCGGGCAAACCGAATCATATTGACATTCAGAACTCGCCGGTCATTACCAGCTTAAGGAGCGACCAAAGAATCGATTCCATAACCCTGAACGAAAATACTTCACAATATAGTAATCTTTACGCCGTGCTGCGCGACAGTCTCGGTGATTACATTGATTCGGCAAATAATGCAACGTGGACAAGCACCGACATAACCATTGCCACAGTCGCACCGGGGGCTAAAAACTGGCAGGGAATCGTCACCAAAGGCAAGGCGGGAAGAATTTTTATTATCGCCTCTGCGCCGGGCGTGATCCCCGACACCATCGCGGTTACGCTTTTGACCAGGAAAATTCAAAGTTATATGACCGCCACACCCGCGCACAACCCCGCGGGTCCCAACAATCCCATTCCAAACAACTCCAATGTCATTAAATTCTATAATAACATTCTTCAACATTCAGGAAACCCCGGCACGGTAAATGGCGCGCTTATTGGAGTACACTCAAAAGTACCGCTTTCTCCAAGGGCTTGTTCAACATGCAGTGCCACATCGTATGGTGACGCGGTTGTTTATGACGCGGTGGGGAACGTAGTTACCAATGACCTTCATGTTTACCAGGCGCAAGCGGTAATGAGTGCCGATAGCACGTACACTTATGGACTTTATTGGGACTGCCATAATCGGAATGGCCGCTGGGTGGGAAGCGGCACTTATTTGATCATGGTTGCAACAACCGACTCAAATCAGACAAACAAAACTACGCCTATTAAAGTTGGCTTTAGCCGTTAAACCGTTACGATTAATATATTGGGAGTGCGTCTATGCTTAATGTCCAAAAATCTAAACGATTTTATAATGGTATTTTATTTTGTCTTATTTGTGTCGGTAGCGTCATTGGGCAAGGGCTTCCTGGCGAATATCTTTTGACCCAGCGCTGGCGCGACCTTAACGCCCCCTATTCGCCTTTAACCAATCCCGCTCTATTGACTGAGGAAAATTATATTTCACTAAGGGGCGCATTTACGAATATTTTGCCCGGGCCTAATTCCTTTAATCTTTGGGAAGCGGGAGTAACGTTACCAATCGGTCTGGACCAATCCGTTGGATTTTCCTGGTTGGGTGAAGCTGATGGTGATGTATTACAGTATAATTCTAATGCCAACGGTGAGATACTGGATACATCAAGCTCTATCGCTAGCAACAACACAAACTCATTTTTTACCGCATCATATGCCTATAACATCTGGCGCGCGCTTTCGTTAGGCGTCAATGTAAATTTCGCTTACCAGAGCAATTTTAGCAACGGGCCCACGGGACAAAAACCGCTTATGGGTTTAGGCCTTGACCTCGGACTTACCTACAGGGTCCTTCTTGATCCGGTTTTCGGCACGCATATCTTGGGATTGTGCGTTCAAAACATCATACCGCCGGTCATGAGCTCAAGCGCTATTATAAGCCTCGGAGATACGGGCTCATATTCACGTAATCTTCGGATTTCCTGGCTCTCCAATTACTGGGAGCACCGTATCGATATGGGTCTCGATTTCAACCTCAAGGATTTCTTTGCAACCGCAAAGGAATTCCAAAAGGACTCAGCGGGTGTAATAGAAAACCTTGCAAATAAAATCGGATTCGCCTTTAACTACAGGCTCGGGTTTTGTATCCTTCGTTTCATCAACCTCTACGGTCTGACCGGTTTTTCGAATGACGGAATGGACTATTGGGGGCTCGCGGCGGGCGTTAATGTTCCCCAGGGCAATAACGGACGCGACCTTTCTTTTATGTATCAATTCATGTCGTTGACCGCGAACAATAACAACGTTATTCCCGCTCCGGCCTCCAACTCGTTTTACGTCCGCGTCCAGTTTGGCCAGCACCGCGAGGAAACCTATGCCGAGCGAATGGCCCGTTTCGTCGATCTTGCGCCCAGCGAGCTGTATAATAAGGCCTGCAAATTGTATTTCGCCGGGAAATATTGGGACGCTTTTTTCGTGTTCAGCCAAATCCTTGTCCAGTATCCCAATTTCTTTAAAAATGACTGGGTCCACTATTATAAGGCCTCGTGTCTCGAAAACCTTGATATGCGGGAAGCCTCCATGGAAAACTACAATAAGGCCGAACAGGAATATCCCCGCAGCTCCAGCGTCCCCTATGTGCACCTGGGACAAATGCGAATTTATTACCGGGACGATATCAGCAATTCCGTATATAACCAGTATATGCTGCTCAACAAACCGGAAGTCCCCGATTCGCTGAAATACCATGCCTATTACCTTATGGGCGAAACCTATCTCAAACAAAAGAATTATGAACCCGCGATCGAGCTCTTTTCGCAGATACCCGAGACGCATCCGGATTATATTTTCGCCCAGCATTCTTTAGGGATCACTCAAATATTGGCCTTGAAAATGGAAGATGCGTTGAACGCGCTTGGCAACTGCATCGAGGCCAAGGCCCAGACCGAGTCGCAGAAAGAAATTGTCAACAGGTCGTATGTGCTTCTGGGTTATATATTCTATGAGCAGATGGCGCTGTCTAAAACCGTGACAGCCCTGCGGATGGTCCCCAAATCAAGTTATTATTATGAGGATGCTCTTTTGGGGCTGTGCTGGACGGCCCTGCGTGCCCGACAATGGAATGACTGCATAACCATGGCGCAATCCCTTGAAAAAACAAGCGATAAGGTCCCCTTGCAGTGTGACGCCTCTCTCATTGAAGGGTACGCAACCATGATGCTTAAGAATTACAAACAGGCCTTCGATATTCTGCAGAACGCCGAAGAAAAGGCGAAGGCAATGAAACCGCCGTCGGCCGACACCCTGGAAAGTCAGCGAAATAGCTATCACGCCAACCGCAAGGACTATGCCGTGGTGGCCCAGAAAACTGACGATATCGCAAAGGAACTTCAATCTTCCTATGTAATACAGCAAATTGACAGTTTGCACAAGACACAAGAAGCGGGGAAAAAGGTGCTCGATGATTTTTACCGGTTCACCAACGAGTTCAACCGTCAGAAATTCTTTTCAAGGAATATTGACGTCATAAAGGGCGATATCGAATATGCGCTGGCGATTTCACAAAAGCTGTCCCAGTCATCCAATAAATCCGAAGTGCAGGAACAGATGCAAAACAAGCAAAAGGAAATCGATCAGCAGATAGATAAATTAAAGAAAGAAATGAATAAATTGGATTCCGACAAGAAATAATATCATGTTTTTGCCCTTTTCCTCTCTCACGCCGGTGAGAGAGGAAAAGAATTGCCTTTTACTTTCCTGTTCTGTTTTTTACTATTGTTGATTCTTCCGATTCGGGACATGTTGTAAACAGTTTTTGCCATACCATTTTCTTTTTTTCCGTTTGCTTTTTGGCCTCAAAAACCAGCCCAAGCTTATAGAGAGCCGAACAGACTTTTTTGCCATTTCGATACTTTCTCAAATAATCCGAATACGCCTCCTCGGCTTTGTCGAATTCCCGCTTCCCGTAAAAACATTCGGCGTACCAATAGGCGGCCTCATCAGACAAAGGGGAATCGGAAAATTGCTTTATAAAATCGGCGAAACCGGTCGAAGCAAGATCGAATCTCCCGGCATTAAAATCGCCATAAGCGATTTGGTAGAGTTTGTCGACCTGCGCATTTTTTTGTTTTGCCGCCTGGGAATCGTTCTGGGCCTTGGCCATCCATTGTTCCTGGATTTCCTGGGTTTTTTTGTCGATCTGGGAAAGCTTGTATTTGTTTTCGGAAAGACTCCCTTCCAGGGAAGATATTTTCTGCCCTAACTCATCAAAGCGCACCTGCTGGTCCGCGCGCATGAGCCGCAGGACGTCGCTCTGGTTCTTCTGTTCCTTGATCACTTCCTGCTCCAGAACGGACAGCTCGATTTTAAGCGAATCTACGTGCGCCTCAACCTGTTTAAGCTCTTGAATCCTTAAAAGCGTGATGGACGAGCATCCCATTAGAATATTAATTGACAAACACGCCAAAATGCACAACAGAATTCTTTTGATTTTCATAGTTTCTTCTCTCTTAAAGTTTTTTAATAAAAGCTGGACCAATCGGGCATTTTCGCATTTCCGCAATTGGTGATTTTTTTAAAATGCGTTCCATCGGTTTTTATGGCATAAATATCGGTTTTATTGCCGGTATGGCATGAAAACGCGATAAATGCGCCGTCCGGCGACCACGCGGGATATTCATTACTGCCGGAATTCGTAGTAATTTGAGTTGGGTTCGACCCGTCGGGTTGGATCGTCCAGATATCAAATCTGCCGCCGTTCATTGACATATAGGCTATTTTGTCCCCTTTAGGCGACCAGGCCGGAGAATCCTGGTAGTTTCCTTCAAAAGTCAAACGGCGCGTATTGGCGCCGTCGGCATCCATGACATAAATCTGCGGCGAACCGCCGCGATCGGATGTAAAAGCTATCTGATATCCGTTCGGTGACCAGCACGGCGAGGTGTCGATCGCCTTGGTAAAGGTCAATCGTTTCATGCCCGTGCCGTCGGCGTCACACGAGTATATTTCCATATTGCCATCGCGCGTTGATGCAAAAACGATCTTTCCGTCGAGGCTTGAAACCGCCGGCGATGTTTGCACAAATCGGCTCGATACGAGAGGCGTTGACCTTCCCGTTGCTATCGATCCTTTGAATAAATCGGGATGACCGCGTATAAATGAGGTCCAGATGAAGATGGTTGAATCGACGAATACCGGAAAAATATTTATGCTTTTATTCGAAGTAAGCTGTCGCTGGTTGAACCCGTCGTAATCCATGATCGCGATATTTTTTATAGAGCCTTCGTCCTTTACAAAAAGCATTTTGCTGAGAAAGACCCCTTTAGTGTTGAAAAGCATTTCAACCATGTCGTTGGAAAAACAATGCATCATGACGCGAAGCAGCTTAGTTTCACCATTAAACTGCTTCATCACCAATTCCTCATGGGTTTTTGCATCGCGTAAAAAACAATCCACCGCCACCATCGACCCCCGCAAAGTATATCTGCCCGCGATATAAATCGCGACGTTTTTCCGGCCAAAAAGCAGGCTGTCGCCTTTTTGTCCGCGGACCACCACGAACCTTCCCGAGAAATCAAGATCGTCGGCAATTACTTTCGAGGGTTCATTTGATTTAATTGCATTGTCTGATAGCGCCATAAAGGGAAGGACACCGATTGGCAGGCTGTCGGGATTGGTCGCGTATGCTTCCAAATGAACTTTTTCGCCACGGGACATAGAAAAAAGAAATGACACTATCAGGATTGCGGAGCGCCATTGCTTCATTATGATACTCGCTTTGGGGGTGTCACACGGGGCCGTTTAATACCCTTATTTATCGTAATGCAGGGTGTAGGTAAGGTCCAATTTGTTATCGGCGAACCCGATGGGCAATTGACCGAAAGGAGCTGAAGATTGGATGGCTTTGATTGCAATATTGTCAAGTGTCGAGGTCCCCGAAGACTGCGTGACGGCTACTTTTGAAATGCTTCCATCTTGAAAAATAGTAAATGACACGATGACTGAAGCGTCCTTTTTTTCGGTAAGCCCTGCGGGAGGTTTCCAGTTATCTTCAACGCGCGATTGCACATTTTGAATGTACCAGTTGTATTTGAAGCTTTGCGTGGACGCGATTTCCGACACTGGCATCGCCGGTATGGAATTCAAGAGTTCCGAAAGGTCCTCATTGTTTTCCTGGGGTTTTGTTTCATCTCTGGCTGATGGTTTTGATTTGTTTTTCTGCGGGATTGGCGTGATTGGTTTTTTTGGGGTCGTTTTTGCCGACTGGACTTTATGAATCATTTTTCTTGCCTGGAGCGCCTGGGAGGCTTTCATGGACACCAGTTGGAATGTGGGGGGTCTCTGGAATTTTTCCGAATGGTTTGAAAGCAGGGTCAGAACCGGTATGCCTATGAACACTACCGCATGAAAAGCGAGGGAAACAAAAATTACCGGCCAGAATGACGGCTCGCGTGAAATAGTATTACCGGTCGAAGCCGCGAGAGACGAAACCATGGATTATAATCCGCCCGTTTCTTCTTTTGCGGGCAGAGTAAGAAAACCAAGCTTTACCACGCCTGCATTTTGAACGTCGGCGATAAGCCTGATGACCAGGCCATAGGGCACTTTTTTATCGGCATTGATAAAAACCGGCGCCGATCTTTTGCCCGAAAATACTTCCTTGAACCTTTTGGGAAAATCAACGAGGTTGACCCGCTCCTGGTCGATAAATATTTCGTTACGGCCGTTTATTGACACCTGGATATAGTCGCTCACCTCGACATTTTGCGCATCGGCCTTGGGCAGATCAACCTGCACGCCCTGGGTCATCATGGGAGCGGTAATCATGAAAATAATGAGCAGAGTTAAAACCACATCCACCAGGTTTGTTATATTGAGGTCGGCAATGACCTTTCTTCTTTGCGATTTCATTGAACCTTGCTTTTGCTGTATAGTAAGTTAAATATGTCCCTTTTTAAATGTGCAAGCAAAAGGTTTTTAAATTCGTCCATTTCATTTTCAATCAACTCAACACGGTGAACAAAGTAGTTATAAAAGAAGACCGCCGGAATCGCAACGGCCAGACCGATCATGGTCACAATGAGCGCCTCCGCTATGCCCGGCGCAACTACCGGCAAGCTGGCCGATCCTTGATTGCCTATCTGATAAAATGAATCCATGATGCCCCACACCGTGCCCAGAAGCCCTAAAAAAGGAGCAACACTGCTCGATATTGCCAGATATATCAGGCCTTTGTCAAGTGCCCTGACCGTTTCTGAAAAAGTCGTATTGATTTTTTCGAGGGCCATGCCGAACTGGTTTTGCAAAAAAAATGACCAGTCCCGCACTCCGGAAAGCGTGTGAGAATCCTCGATGATCCTGGTATATTCGCCGACGCCCATTTTTCCCAAAACTCCGATCGGGCACGCCGTTACTTTTTTGTCCAAGGTGTTGATCTCGGTCACCGTTCGCAATGCATTGTATTTCCGTAAAAACAAATGGTTGCCTTTGGAGGCCTTTCCCAGAAAAGCTATCCTGTTGAAAATGATGGCCCAGGTCATAATTGAAAATAAACCAAGGAGAATCAAAATGAACCGTGCGACCCATCCGGCCCTTAAAATCATTTCTACAATGGGGATATTCATAAAATTTCCTTTATTTGAAAAATTAGAAGGAATTTTAAATTACTTTTCCGAAATC
>JBAVGL010000221.1:0-23483 GCA_049684795.1 Chitinivibrionales bacterium
GTCCGCTTCCATTCTCGATTATGTGCCGTCCGACACGCTTATTATCTGGGACGATCTGCTGCCGCCCGACCGTCGGCTTGACGAATGCATACAGAACTATGCCCGGCACCTCGAACGTGTCCCGGACATTTTTCTTCCGTATGTTTCACCCCCGGACAAATTGCTCGCGCCCATCGAGGAAGTCACCCAGGCCATGACATGTTTTTCGACCGTTTGCATTGGAACGGTCGGTAATTTCGTCAACGTGCCGCGGTTCGAGGTGGCTTGTTCTGAGCAGCCGGCGTTCCCCCAGAACGTTGCGCCGCTCATCGAAGATCTGACGGCGCACCACATGGCCGGAGAGGAAACAATGGTCCTGTGCGGCAATGCCGGTCACGCGGAGAGGCTAATGGAGCTTATCGGAGAGCAGTGTCCGTTTGTCACTGTGTACGTGGGTTTCTTATACCGGGGGTTTATTGACAAAGAAAACAAACGCGTCGTGTATACCGACGCCCAGATTTTCAGCCGCCAGCCCAGCAAGCAGATCAGCCACAAAAAAATCTCCACCGGCCAGGCGATCCCGAGCTACGATGCGCTCACGCCGGGAGATTATGTCGTCCACATCGACCACGGAATCGGCACTTTTTTAGGCATAGAACGCGTGAGCGCCGGAGCGGGTGGCCGCGACTGCATGGTCATCCAGTATCTTGACAACGCAAAACTGTACGTGCCCGTCGAGGATTTTTACAAGGTCCAGAAATACATAGGAAAAGAGTCGGTTGCCCCGACCCTTTCCAAACTTGGAACGGCTTCCTGGGAAAAGCTCAAACAGAAAACGCGCGAGTCGCTCAAGGAAATGGCCCAGGAATTAATCGACCTGTACGCCAAACGGCAGCATTATGAAGGCATCAAATTTTCCCCCGACACGCTGTGGCAGAAGGAATTCGACGAATCATTCGTGTACGAAGAAACACCCGACCAATTGCGGGCCATCAAGGAAGTTAAACAGGACATGGAATCGCCGAAGCCTATGGACAGGCTTATTTGCGGGGACGTGGGGTTCGGCAAGACCGAGGTCGCCATGCGGGCAGCGTTCAAGGCGGTGATGGACGGATATCAGGTCGCGCTTCTTACGCCTACCACCATCCTTGCCGCGCAGCATTTCGCGACGCTCAAGGAGCGGATGGCGGATTTTCCCCTTTCAATCGCCATGCTTTCGCGGTTTTTAAAACCAAAGGAACAAAAAGCAGTCCTGGACCGTCTTAAGTCCGGGGAAGTTTCCATTCTTATCGGCACGCACCGGCTCCTGTCGAAGGACATCATTTTCAAGAACCTCGGACTTTTAATCGTGGACGAGGAACAGCGGTTCGGGGTCCGCCATAAGGAGAAATTGAAACAATACCGTTATAAAGTGGACGTTCTTTCCCTGACCGCGACGCCCATACCGCGAACATTGCACATGTCGCTGATCGGCGCCCGCGACCTTTCCATCATCAACACGCCCCCGCGTAACCGCCTGCCGATCGAAACTCACGTGATGGAATACCGCGACGAAATCCTTGGCACGGCCATTGAAAACGAATTGGAGCGCGGCGGACAGGTGTATGTGGTCAACAACAGGATCGCGGGGTTGCAGCAATTAAAGGACAAAATCGAGCAGATGGTCCCCCGCGCGCGGGTCGTATGCGCGCACGGCCAGATGAACGAAGGCGAACTGGAGCCCGTCATGAAGGAATTCGTCGCGGGACGTTTCGACGTCCTCGTGTCGACTGTCATCATCGAAAACGGCATCGATATTCCTAATGTCAATACGATCATCGTGACGCGCGCCGACATGATGGGCCTGTCGCAGCTATACCAGCTCCGCGGCCGGGTAGGCAGGTCGTCGGAACAGGCGTACGCGTATTTTTTGACCCCGCCCTTCCGTGAGGCGCAGGAACTGGCGCTGAGAAGGTTGCAGGCGCTGGAGCAATATACCGATTTGGGGTCCGGGTTCCAGATTGCCATGCGCGACCTTGAAATACGGGGCGCGGGCAATATTCTGGGCGTGCACCAGCACGGATTCGTGGCGGCCGTCGGTTTCGAAATGTACTGCCGCCTCCTTGACGAAGCAGTACAGGAAATCCGCGGGAACAAACCCGTTGAAAAGGAACGCGAAGTATCGGTTGATATAGCCGTAGAAGCATTTATTCCCACCGAATACATTTCCGACGCCGCGGCCCGCGTGGCCGTTTACCAGAAATTGTCCGCCGCGAATTCAATGGAAGATGTTGACGCCGCGGAAAAAGAACTGTCGGACCGTTTCGGGCCGATGCCGCCTGCGGTCCAGACGCTGCTTTTGTTGATACGGATCAAGGTTGGCGCTCGGGCCGCGGGGTGTTCGAAAATCAGCATTAATGCCGAGGGTGAGCTGACGCTCGCTTTTGAAGGTGACGATGAATCGGTGCGTGGATCAATCAAACGCATTCTTTCGAAAACCAAACAGCATTTTGAAATTACCAACGCTGTCCCCGTGCTGCTGAAAACGCGCCTTAAAGGAAAGAACGGCACGGAGCAGGCCATAGAGGGAAAAAACCTTCTTTGTTCGGTCTCCTAACCCGCAAGGCGGATAAGGTTCTGTACGGGTAATTATCTACGCTAAACGCGTATATAATTCGCCTACAGAACCTAAGTTATTTTTAGCACTATTTTTTACGAGCATCATGTATCTTTATATATAATGTAAAGGATTAAATTATAAATGAATTTCCGTATGCGGTGTGTGCGCTTATTTTTGTTGTGCCTGTGCATGGCGCTGGCGGGGCTATTTTGCCGTCAAAAAAACCAGGGCCCGGTTGTGGCCAGGGTCGGCCAGCGAGTGCTGACATTGGATGACCTTTACAAAAGCATCCCCCCGGAGTATAGCGATTTTATTACCCGGGAACAGATGATTAATTATGTTAAACAATGGATAGATAATGAAATTCTCTACCAGGAGGCCTTACGGCAGAAAATAGACAAAGAGGAGGCCATTAAAGAACGCCTGAGACGGATGAAACAGGACCTCTTGTGCGCGGAAATGATAAACCGGAATTCCATTTCCTCCCAGAATATTCAAATATCCGACGATATGATCCAGAATTATTATAACGAAAACAAAAGCAAATTTGTTCGTGATAAAAATGCGGCGCGTTATGTCCAGATCGTTGTGGAGGATGCCGCAACGGCATGGAACGTACGGACCCAGGCGACTCCCGACAATTTTTTGTTTCTTGCATCGAAATACTCTAAAATTCCCGTTGCGGACCCTCGAACGGTTCCTTTCGTGGATGTAAGCGAAATACCGCCGCAAATAGCGCAGGAAATCGCTACGATCCGCGTGAATGGAACGTCAAACCCCGTAAAAACCGACCTGGGGTATCACATTATCCGCGTGCTTGACAAGCAACCCAAGGGAAGCATTCGCGGGATGGAGGAAGTGCGTGACGACATCGTCAACGTTCTTTCAACTAAGACGCAAAACGCGGCGATAGAACAGATGCTTTCAGGATTGCGTTCAAAGATGGCTGTTGAAGTTCACCTGGATGTCGTTCCTAATAACC
The DNA here is from genome assembly GCA_049684795.1 of Chitinivibrionales bacterium. GTDB lineage: Bacteria > Fibrobacterota > Chitinivibrionia > Chitinivibrionales > FEN-1185 > JBAVGL01. The sequence goes on from JBAVGL010000221.1 coordinate 3,561, forward strand.
AAAAAAATTCCGCGGAAGCCAGCGCGGTTGAAAAAACGGCGCTCGATTCAAACGCCATGAAATAATGGAGAAAACCATGTTGTTTCGAAATAAAGTTCGCGCGATAGGCTTGTGTATGGCGCTTTTTGTCATTTCCTCATTTTCAATGGAAAAAGCGGACGGCATTGCCGCGGTGATCGGCGACAGCGTTATTTTGCTATCGGAGTTGGATGCCTACACGGTGGTACGACTCAGTAATATGGGGCAGAAACCGGATTCAGCGACCGTTCCTAAAATGCGCAAGCAATTTTTAAGTGAACTTATCGATGGAAAAATTCTCATAGTCCATGCGGCCAAAGACACCAATATCATCATTAAAGAATCGGAAATCGAACAGGCGCAGAACAACCAGGTCCAGACGATTCTGCAACAAAATTCCATTACGCTTCCCGTTTTGGAACAGGAACTTAAAGAGAAATACGGCATGAGTCTTGCCAAATTCAAGGCCCAAATGCGAATGCAGATTCAGGAGCAATTGGTCAGGCAAAAAGTGCAGCAGTTCTATGTTTCTTCGCTTCCGCCAAGCAGGAAAGATATTCAGGCTTTTTATGATACGTATCAAGACAGCTTGCCGCTTTTAGGCGAAAGCGTATTGCTGTCCAAAATCTTCATTCATGTGTCTCCGTCCGATTCGGCCCGTCAAATTGCCTTCGGGAAAATATCGGGCATTAAGCGGCGTCTTAACAATGGAGATGATTTTGCCGCGGTCGCTAAGCAATATTCCGACGACCCGAACGCGGAAAACGGGGGCGATCTGGGGTTTATTAAAAAGGGAACATTAAGTGAGCTGAATTTCGAGGAAAAAGCCTTTTCGCTGAGTCCCGGTCAGGTAAGCGACATTTTTGAGTCGCGCCTCGGTTTTCATGTCATTGCCGTGGTCGAGAAAAAAGACCAGATGGTGCACGTACGGCAGATTTTTGTCAAAGTCGCCCCGTCCGAAGATGTGCTTCAAAAGACGTCCGCCCTGCTGGACTCAATTAAAACCAATTGCAAAAACAAGGCCGATTTTATCGCGGCCGTAAAACAATGGAGCACAGACGACCAAACCAAGGCCGCAAGCGGCCAGACGGGGTGGAGTTCGCTCTATGAACTGCCCGAGAAAATCAAATCGGCGATAGACAGTTTAAAAGCCGGTGAAATAAGCGCTCCGGTCCGGGACGGAAATGACTTTACCCTCTATCGCGTCGACGATCGAAAGGCGCAGAGAAAACTTACATTGGAAGACGATTATAATCTGCTGGCCGACAAGACGCACGAAATCACCATGCAGAAAAAACTATTTGATCTTGTCAAGAAATGGCGCCAGGACGTCTTTGTTGAAGAACGACTATGACCCAGAACTATCTCGCCCTGGCTCCTATCTACGACACGATAATGTCGCACGTCGAATACGACCAGTGGGTTTTATACATCAGGAAGATCCTTGATGATTATGGGGAAACCGGACCTGCCCGTATTTTCGAGATAGGAGGCGGGACGGGGCTTTTAGGGTCCAAACTTCGCGCAGAAGGCTATCGCTACACGGGTTCGGACCGGTCATTTTTCATGTGCCGCCAGGCAATGAAACGGAGTTTACCTTTTTTTACCGCGGACGCGCGGTCACTTCCTCTTAAAAATACCGTATCATTCGACATGGTGATTTTTTTATACGACGGAATAAATTACCTGCAAACAATTAACGCGTATCCTTTAGTCTTCGAACAGGTCCACAGGCACTTGAACCGGGGGGGCCTTTTTCTTTTCGACATTACGACCATTGCCAATTCGCAGGAAAATTTTTCCGAATTCCTTGACGCTGGGGATTTTGACGGACATTTTTATTTCAGGCGCAGCTATTTCCATGCCGTCGACTCAATGCAGTATAATGACTTTACTATTTTCAAACAAATTCAAAATGATCCCCGTTCTCCGGACAATGCTTGTTTATACCAGAAAGCATTTGAACATCATGCCCAGAAAGTTTTCCACGTAAAAACGATCAAGGCCGCTGTCCCCGGCAAGCTTTTCGACATCCTGGGAATCTGGGACAATTTCTCATTTAAACGGTATTCGCCCGGCTCGGAACGGGTGCATTTTCTTTTAAAAAAGAAATCTTCATGATCCGATTTTTGCATGTTACAAAATTGTTTGACGGCCAGAGCGCGGCTTTGGTGGATGTCTCATTTTTCATCGATAAGGCGGAGTTCGTGTTTCTTTCCGGGGCAAGCGGCGCGGGGAAAACCACCCTCCTTAAACACATTTACATGGAAGAATTCCCCACGCAGGGCCAGGTGCTCGTCGGGGGATATGATTCAAAATACATGAAGAAAAGCCAGGTGCCGTTTTTAAGGAGAAAATTGGGCATTGTGTTCCAGGATTTCCGGTTGCTCTCCGACAGGAATGTTTTTGAAAATGTGGCTTTTGCGATGCGGGTAACGGGTAGAAAAGAACGGGAGGTAAAGCGGAAAGTTTTTGAAGTGCTTTCGCTCACCGGGCTTTCCCACAAATGTTCGTATGTGCCCCAGAAGCTTTCCGGCGGGGAACAGCAGCGGGTGTGCATCGCACGTGCAATCGTCAATGATCCCGAAATAGTATTGGCCGACGAACCGACGGGCAACCTCGATGTGGGGGTTTCACAGGAAATCCTTTCGCTTTTCCGCACCATAAACAGCCGGGGCACTACTGTGCTTATGGCAACGCACGACCGCGCACTCATCGAACAACACCATTACCGCGAAATCGTCCTTTCACGCGGGGCGCTTTTAAAGGGCGGCGACGCCTCGGTGAAACTGAAAATGGAAAGGACGTTTTCATGATTCTGGTCACCGGCGCCGCCGGGTTTATCGGGTTTCATCTGGCAAAGTCCCTGTGTGAGCAAAACATGGACGTTGTAGGGATCGACAATATGTGCGATTATTACGACCCAACGCTGAAAAGAGCCAGGCTCAGGCAACTCAAGGATTTTTCCCGGTTCCATTTTTACGAAGCCGATATCTGTGACCACGCTTTGGTGCATTCGCTTTTTCAAAAGCACCCGATTGCAAAAGTCTGCCATCTTGCAGCCCAGGCGGGAGTCCGCTATTCCTTGACACATCCGTTTGCATATCAAAAATCCAATAATGAAGGTTTTTTAAGCGTTATTGAATGCGCACGCCATCATCATGTTGAAAATTTTGTATACGCTTCGTCATCGTCCGTGTACGGCGCCAATACTAAAATGCCTTTTTCCGAATCCGACCGGGTCGACACTCCGCTTTCGCTCTACGCTGCAACCAAACGCTCCAATGAACTGGTGGCGCACTGTTACAGCCATTTGTATAAGCTCCCCTGTTCAGGGCTGAGGTTTTTTACCGTCTATGGTCCGTGGGGACGGCCTGATATGGCCTTGTTTATATTCACCAAAGCAATTCTTGAGGGTCTGCCTATCGATGTTTATAATAACGGCGCCATGCGAAGGAATTTTACGTATATTGACGATATAGTCAAGGGGATACTTCTGACGCTTAATGTTCCGGCGGCGAACGAAATTTACAACATCGGCAACGGCCGGGCGGAAAACCTCCTGGATTTCATCCATGAAATCGAGAACAATTGCAATAAAAAAGCAGTCATGAACTTCCTGCCCATGCAGCCCGGGGACGTGCCGGAAACCGTGGCGGACATCAAAAAGCTGCGGAAATTAGGGTATGATCCGGCCACGAACATTGACGAGGGCGTAAAAAAATTTGTTGAATGGTACAGGGAATATTATAGTGGAGCCCTTTAAATTTACTATTTTATCCAATTGAACGATTGCAATTCGTTTCAATTAAAACATAGTTGGGAACGGGTATGAAGAAAATTATTGTAACAGCCGTGGCGCTGTTTTTATGTTTCGGGCATGGGATTTGTCAACAAACCATCGATAGTGCGACGGCCAGGGAATATCTCAGGCAAAATGGTTATAATGTAAGCGCTGCCCAATTACAAAACTTTGCTAAGAACCGAAGCGGCAAACCCGGTGCAGTTTCTGCCGCTGATTCCACAAAAATAAAAGCGGACAGCGCTCTTGCGGCAAAAAAAGACACTTCAACCGAGTTGTCCATCTATGAAAATCTGATTAGAAATAACATTGTTGACCCGGACACGATTTTAAAAACGCTTGGCATCTTCGGACAGGATGTTTTCAAAAACTCAAAACCGACGACCTTTGCTCCGGAGGACTATTTTGCCACGCCCGCCGATTATACCATTGGAAGCGGCGATGAAATAAACATTCTCTTGTGGGGCAGGATCAACGAGGAATACCGGCTCAAGGTCGACCGCGACGGTAGAATAAATATCCCGCACCTTGGACCGATACCCGTCGCGGGATTGCCATTTTCCGCGATGCAGAAAAACATCCTTGACCGGATGCAGAGCATCGAGGGCGTTCAGGCCTCGATTACTATGGGCGAATTGCGCAGCATCGGGGTCTTTATCGTGGGTGAGGTGCGGTCTCCGGGAATGTATACCGTAAGCGCCCTGTCAAACGTGACCAATGCCCTTTTTGCGGCGGGAGGCCCGAGCAAGCGCGGGTCATTACGCGACATCCAGCTTAAAAGGAACGGAAACCTGATCGCCACCATCGATTTTTATGATTTTTTATTATCAGGCAGGGACAATACCGGCATCAGGCTCAAATCGGGCGACGTCATCGTTGTTCCCATTGTCAAGAAAATGGCGGCCGTCGCCGGAAACGTGCGGAGGAGCGCGTTGTATGAAATAAAACAGGCTTCATCGTTAAAAGACGTTATCGCGCTTGCGGGTGGGATCACGCCGGCAGCGTGGACCAACAGGATTCAGATAGAGCGGTTTCAAAACAACCAGTTCCAGACCGTGCTCGACGTCGAGTCCGATAAAAAGGAGAGTATTCCCGATTTTCAGGTCCAAGACGGGGACATCATAAAGGTTTTCCCCGTCGTCATAAAGAACGCGAACACCGTCTTTTTATCGGGAAACGTGTATCGGCCGGGTAAATACGAATTCAGGAAAGAAATGAAAGTTTCGGACCTGGTTCCTGATTATCAGGCCCTGCTTCCCGAAACGTATTTCGATTATGCCGTCATCCTGCGGGAGGAGCCGCCCAGTTTTTTAAGCAGAATCATTCCGTTTAATCTTAAAAAAGCCATGGAAGACCACGCAAACGCCGATAATCTTCAACTGCAACCGCGGGACATGGTCATGATCTATTCACGGGACTATTTTGAGCCCGACCGGACCGTATTCATCGGCGGCGCGGTGACGACGCCGGGCAAACAAAAACTCCTTGAGAACATGAAAATCCGCGATCTTATCATTAAGGCCGGTGGCTTTCTCGAAAAAGCAAGCATGGAACGCGGGGAGCTCTATCGACGGGTATACAATAACGAAATCGTTTCCACCGAGAAACTGGAATTTAACGTTCATGGCGCGATGGAGGATGATCCTCAGAACAACCTGGCGCTTAAGAAATTCGATGTGGTGTACATTCGCGATAAGAAGGGCTGGGAGGATGAAAAGCATGTCCAATTAAAAGGCGAAATCGTGTATCCCGGCGACTACGTGCTGCTCGGTGGAGAGACTCTGGGCGATCTTATCGAACGCGCGGGCGGTTTCACCAGGGACGCGTACCTCCCGGCCGCGACCTTGACGCGGCCATCGGTAAAAGCGCTTGAACGAAAGCGCATCGATGAATATGTGAACCGGTTGCAAAGCGACGCCCTGACCGTATCAACCGAACTCATGGCAAAGGGCGAGCAACAGTCCGGCGATGTGCAGAACATGCTCCAGCAACAGCAATTTTTGATGAACAGGCTGCGGGACGCGGAATCCGCCGGACGCGTGGTCATTGACATGACAAATAAGGAAGCGTATCGTCATTTTGTCCTTGAAGACGGAGACAGCCTCTTCGTCCCCAATCAGGTGGGGACTATTTCGGTCATCGGTGAAGTGTATAATCCGGCCACGTTCAGGCTGGAATCCGGCATGAATCCGGCAAAGTATTACGTGGAAATGGCCGGGGGGCTGAAGGAGAATGCGGATGCGAAAAATATTTATATCATCAAGGCAAACGGCAGCGTCATTACCAGGAAAAATGCGGACATCATGGAATATGCGCTTGCTCCCGCGGATGCGGTAGTCGTACCGCAAAAGATCGAATTCAAAAACAACTTCAAAGTATTCATGGATTCGCTTACCGCAATCGTGGAGATATCAAGCCTGCTGCTTTCCGCCGCCACGATCCTGATCGCTCTTAAACATTAACCTGCCTGTGGGCCATCATTTTCAGGTTGGGCCTCCGTTCCTTTATTTTCAGACGCTTCCGGGTCCGAAGCGTCTTTAGGCGCCGCCGATTGGTCCAACGGCTCTAAATCCGGCTGCTTTTCGCACAAGGCAATATCAACGACCTTGTCGTTCTCAGCCAGGCTTATGAGCCTCACGCCCTGCGTATTGCGGCCCACCACCGAAATCCTGCCGACGTCGCTGCGTATGATGATCCCGTTTTTCGTCATGAGCATGATATCGTACTGGTTGGTCACGCCCTTCAGTCCGACCACTTTACCGTTGCGCTCGGATTGTTTGATGTTAATGATGCCCGAACCGCCGCGGTTGGTTTTTCGATAGTCGAATACGGGCGTGCGCTTGCCGAAACCGTTTTCGGTCACGGTAAGGACCTGGTGCGCCTCATCGACGATTATCATGCCCACGACCCGGTCGTCGCCGTGAAGTTTGATGCCGCGCACTCCCCTTGTATTGCGCCCCAGTTCACGCGCCGCGCTCTCGTGGAACCGTATGGCCTGGCCTTCGCGCGTGCCGAGGATGACGTCGTTATTACCATTTGTTAATTTGCATTCAATCATGACGTCTCCTTCGTCAAGATTGACGGCGTTGATGCCGTCCCTCCGGACATTCGCGTAGGCCATGAGCGGCTGTTTGTTGACAATGCCGCGGCCGGTCACGGTCACGATAAAATGGGATTCGTCGAATTCTTTTACGGGCACAAGGGCGGCGATGGTTTCCTCGGGCCGAAGGCTGAGCAAGTTGACGATGGGCTTGCCCCTCGACTGCCGGCCGGCCTCGGGTACCCTGTATACTTTAAGCCAGTGACACCTGCCGGTGTTCGTAAAGAAAAGAATATACGAATGCGCCGAGGCGACGAACAGGTGCTCCACGAAATCGTCTTCCTTGGAATCCATCCCCAGGACGCCGCGGCCGCCGCGCCCTTGCGTGCGGTAGGCGGTCACCGCGGAGCGTTTGATATAGCCCGCGCGGGTCATAGTGATCACCATGTCTTCATTGGCTATAAGGTCTTCTATTTCAACGTCGCCGGAAGCTTCTATGATTTCGGTCCTTCGGTCGTCGCCGAAACGGCTCTTGAGGTCGACAAGTTCGGTTTTAATGATCGCCATTCTTTTTTCACGCTGCGCAAGGATGCTTTCGAGTTCGGTGATTGTAAGGCGGAGCTGGGCCAGTTCGGTCTCGACCTTTTCCCGCTCCAATCCGGTCAAACGCGAAAGGCGCATTTCAAGGATCGCGTGCGCCTGCAAGGGTGAAAGACCGAAGCGCTCCTGCAACTGCTTGCTGGCGTCCTCCACCGACGATGATGCTTTGATAAGCGCGATAATCGCGTCGATATTGTCGATGGCTATTTTCAGCCCTTCAAGGACGTGCGCCCGCTCTTTTGCTTTGTCAAGATCAAACTGGGTCCGCCGGGTCACCACTTCATGGCGGTGTTCGATGAAATAAGTAATGAGTTCCTTAAGGTTCAACTGGCGCGGCTGTTTATGCACCAGGGCCAGATTATTGATGGCGAACGTGGTCTGGAGCTGGGAAAATTTATACAACTGATTGAGTATGACGTCCGCGAACTCTTCTTTTCTAACACCCACGACAATGCGCATGCCGCTGCGGTCGGATTCGTCGCGCAAAAATGATATGCCTTCAATTGTTTTTTCCCTGACCAGTTCGGCCATTTTCTCCAGCAGGGCCGATTTATTGACCATATAGGGGATTTCAGTAATGACGATCTGTTCCCGCTCGCTGCTTACCTTTTCTATTTCCGCCTTGGCGCGAACAACGACCTTGCCGTTCCCCGTTTTATACGCTTCCAAAATACCGCTCCTGCCGTAAATTACCCCACCGGTCGGGAAATCGGGCCCGGGAATTATTTTTGCAAGGTCAAGTATTGAAATATCGGGATTATCAATAGCGGCCAGAATGGCGTCAACGACCTCGTTCATGTTGTGCGGGGCCATATTTGTCGCCATTCCCACGGCGATTCCGGTGCTTCCATTAAGCAGTAGAAAGGGCGCTTTTGCCGGGAGCACCGACGGTTCCTTCATGGAATCATCGTAATTGGGAACAAAATTTACCGTGTTCTTCTCCAGATCGGCAAGCATTTCCTCGGCGAGCGCGGTCATCCGGCATTCGGTGTACCGGTAGGCCGCCGGAGGGTCGCCGTCGATCGAACCGAAGTTGCCCTGGCCGGAGACCATCGGATACCGCAAGGAAAAGTCCTGGGCCATTCGTACGAGGGTATCATAAATCGCGCTGTCGCCGTGCGGATGGTACTTTGCCATGACGTGCCCGACGACATTGGCGCACTTTTTCGTGGGTTTGTTATGGAGCAGCCCGATGTCCGACAAGCCGATCAGCACGCGCCGGTGGACGGGTTTAAGGCCGTCGCGAACATCGGGCAGGGCCCGCGCGGTGATCATGCTCATTGAATAATCGAGATATGATTTCCGCATCTCGTCTTCAATGAAAACCGATATCAGCTTTTCACCTTCAGTATGTATCGTATCCATGAAACGTGCCTTTGCTGATAAATTACCGTTCCAGACTGGAAAGGGGCCGCAACTGCCAATGCGCGGTAGCGTCAAAATGCAGGGGCGTTATGGTTATGTATTGGTTCATGAGCGCGCGGGAGTCGTATAAATCCGAACCTTCAATTTCTTTTTTTTCGCCGTAAACCATATAACCGTCCTGCGCGTTTTCAACTTTGATGAGTTCATACCGGTCGTCAAAAAACGCTAGACTCTGCCGGGTGACCTTTATTCCCTTGCACAGTTCGGGAGAGCATGATGGAAAGTTGACATTGTAATAAGTCTGATTGTTGTCGACGGAAGGTGAAGCGGCGGCCATGACAAGGTCCATTATATCAAGCGCTTTACGGGAGTAGTCGATAAGAAATCCTTCGCCGCCGACGCACAGGGAAAACGCGAAACTTGGAATGCCCCAGAATGCGCCTTCCCGCGCGGCCGCGAGCGTGCCCGAGTAAAATCCCGAAATGCCCGAATTTTCACCGCTGTTTACACCCGAAACGATGATGTCCGGTTTTTCCTTGAGAAGGTAGCTGATGGCAAATTTTACACAGTCCGACGGCGTCCCTGAAACCATATATCCGTCCATGCACGCTTCTTCGGGCAGCCGGGCAAAATTCAATGGTCTGTTAAAAGTGAAGGCATGACCGATGCCGCTCTGCTCATTCCGCGGAGCGGCGACAATGACCTCGTGCCGGGAAACAAGCGCCTCATGCATGCGTTTGATTCCGGCCGATTGGTATCCGTCATCGTTGGTGAGGAGAATACGTAGGCGTTTAGTCATACTTTAGATATCAAGGTTCTTGACTTTATAGGCGTTTTCTTCAATAAACGTGCGTCGCGACGCAACGTCTTCGCCCATGAGCATCGAAAACACCTTGTCGGCCTCGACAAAATCTTCCAATTTTACCTGGAGCATGGTCCTGCTCGCCGGGTTCATCGTCGTTTCGGCGAGTTGTTCCGGATTCATTTCTCCAAGCCCCTTGTACCGCTGCACGGTGATGTTTTTCCTGTCGCTCCACTCCGCAATCAGTTTTTCTTTTTCATCGTCCGAAAATAGATACCGCTCCTCCTTTCCCGCTTTAACTTTGTAAAGCGGGGGCTGGGCGATATAGACATAGCCCCGTTCCACGAGGCCGGGCATATGCCGGAAAAGAAACGTAAGCAAAAGCGTGCGAATGTGCGATCCGTCGACATCGGCGTCGGTCATGATGATGATTTTATGGTAACGAAGTTTGTCGATTGAAAACCCATCGTCTTCATCGGAGCTGCCGAAACCGGTGCCCAGCGCCTGGACCATGATCTGGATTTCTTCGTGTGAAATGATTTTATCGATGCGGGCCTTTTCGACATTGAGGATCTTTCCCTTGAGCGGCAGAATTGCCTGGAAAGTCCGGTCCCTGCCCATTTTAGCGCTTCCGCCCGCGCTGTCGCCTTCCACCAGAAAAACTTCGCATTTCGCGGGGTCCCGTTCAATGCAATCGGCGAGCTTTCCCGGCAATCCGCCGCCGTCCATGAGGCTTTTCCGGCGGGCGAGCTGGCGGGCCTTGCGCGCGGCCTCCCGGGCAATCGCGGAATTAATGCATTTCTCCACGATTTTTTTCGCGGTCAACGGGTTCTCTTCCAAAAACGCCCCAAGGAATTCAACCACCGCCATTTCAACGCTCCCCGCCACTTCAGAGTTGCCCAATTTGGCCTTGGTTTGCCCCTCGAATTGCGGGCTGGGAAGTTTAACGCTGACGACCGCGGTGAGGCCCTCGCGAAAATCCTCACCCTTTATTTCCATGGTATTGTTCTTAAGGAGATTGTAATTGACAATATAGGTATTGATGGTCCTGGTCAGTCCTTTTTTATACCCCATCAGATGCGTTCCGCCGTCGACGGTATTGATATTGTTCGCGAAAGAGAAAATATTTTCGGCATATGAGTCGTTATATTGCATTGCTATTTCAATCTCGATGCCGTCGCGCTCGGCGCGGAAATAAATGGGGTCGGGCTGAAGGGCTACGCGGTTTTCGTCGAGAAACTTGATGTATGAAATAAGTCCGCCCGGATAATGAAATTCGTGTTTTTTATCTTCCGTCCGCTCGTCCTTAATGGTGATCGTAATGCCTTTATTTAAAAAAGCGAGCTCACGCAGGCGTTTTGAGAGGACGTCAAAACTGACTTCCGTGGTCTCAAATATTTCCGGATCGGCCATAAAACGTATTTTTGTCCCCGTTTTTTCGGAAGCGCCGATGACTTTGATGTCGGACTCGGGAACGCCGTATTTGAACCTCATGAAATAAATTTTCCCGTTGCGGTAAACCTCCGCTTCCAGCCAGACCGACAAGGCATTAACGCAGGAAACCCCCACGCCATGCAGGCCGCCGGAAATTTTATAGGAGTTATTGTCGAATTTCCCGCCCGCGTGGAGCATGGTGAGGACAAGCTGCAACGCCGACATTTTTTCTTCTTCATGATAATCGACCGGAATACCCCGGCCATCATCGATTACCGATACCGAATTGTCTTCGTGGATGACGACATCGATGGCTTTGCAGTAACCGGCGAGGGCCTCGTCGATCGAATTGTCAACCACCTCGTATACCAGATGGTGCAATCCGGTCGGGCCCGTGCTGCCGATGTACATCGCGGGACGCATCCTGACAGCATCAAGGCCTTTGAGGGCTTTGATGCTTTTTGCACTGTATTGGGTGTCATTCATGACCGAAAGCCCCTTAATCCCTTTTAGCTTTTAAACGACGGTTTTTTGGCGTTTGAAAGCTTAAAGGGACTTATCTGCCCTTAGGCAGGTTAGTCAATAAAAAACAATGTCTCTAATCGTCGTACACCCTGTTTCCCGTTTGATCTTTACCAGAAGCTGCTGTTTCATGAAAACGATTTCTTGACGCCAGGGTGCCGATGCGACGCGAACATATAAAACACCCTGGTCCACCCGTGTGCATTCGGCAATGTCCCGCAGGGCCTCTCCAACAATGGCCGGCCACGCACGAAGCACGCTTAGTTCTTTGCAGATGTTAAGGTATCCGCGCTCGCTCAATACCGATTCAACAATCGTCCCGATTTTTTCCGGTGAACTTTGCCTGTTCACGTACACCATACCCGTCCGTTGGCAACGGTAAAACGCGGAATATCCTCGATAACCATGTCCCGATCGGAAGATGTTGCAAAAAAAATCTGCCCTTTACCTTTTAAAAGCGGAAATACCCGCGACGCCCTCTCCTTATCAAGGTAGTTGAGCGCATCGTCGAAGAGAAAAAGCATGGTGTCTTTTTTATGGTTTTCCCCGTAGACAATAGAACACATTCGCAGCGCCAGGGTAAGCGTAATACATTGACCCTGAGAGGCAAACATCCTCGCCGCTCTGCCATCAACGCTTACCGCCACCTCGTCCCTATGGGGGCCCACGGAAGAAAATCCGTGACAGATATCCTTTTTCTTGGCGTTTTTAAGGCTCCTATAAAATACATTTTCCCAATCATTCAGAGTATCAGAATCGCACGTAACCGAGGGTTTATATTCGATGGAAGCCGATTCGCGATTCCCGCTGATTTCCCCGTAAAAATCGGCAAAGAAAGGTTTCATGAAGGAGATGATCTCTTGTCGTTTAAGAAAAATGACCGCTCCGTGTTCGGCCATCGACTCTTCATAAACGTCTATTTGCATATCGTCAACATGCAGGGCCAGCAGCGCGTTGCGCTCGGCAAGGTTTTTTTTATAGAGAATCAGGTTTTTAAGGTATTCCTGGTCGATCTGACACATGATAATATCGATAAATGCGCGCCGCTCTTTAGGCAACCCGCGTATTAGATTGATGTCATCGGGACCGAACGGTATGACGGTGCCGTGGCCGAACCATTGCGACACCGAAACAACGGGAACGCCGTCGGCCTTCATGCTTACTTTTTTGTCATGCGAAAAACCAATTGACATCGGTTTCCGTATCAGCCCGTCAAGCGTTGAAAACACTCCTTCGATGAACCCGTAATCCGACGAAAACCGGATCATTTCGTCACGAGTGGCCTGACGCTGGGACCGTGCGGTGCAGAGGAAAAAAATCGACTCCAGAAGGTTGGTCTTTCCCGAACCGTTCAGTCCATGAAAGAGCGCGCCTTGAGCGGAGAAATCCAGGGACACGTTCTTATAATTGCGAAAATTATCAAGTGTGAGACGGGCAAGGTGCATTTTTTGCTTTTTAAACTTTTTGCATGGTATCGGACTATTTTTAAAAATACATTATGCAAACAAAAAATTATTGAGCGCCATCAAATATTAACTTGACTCATAAAGCAGCAATTTTTTATTATAACAAGGAAGGCGGAGGTGGAACATGGACGATGGAATAATTTATGTGACCAGGGAATGCCATGAAAAAATGTCCGGCGAATTGAATTATCTTGCTTCGGTAAAGCGCAAGGATATCGCCAGGCAAATCGCCGAGGCCCGCTCGCATGGCGATCTTGGCGAAAACGCGGAATACGATGCGGCCAAAGAGGCCCAAGTATTCAATGAAATGAAAATCGCGGAGATGCGGGAGAAGATAAACCGGTGCCGGATCATTAATGAAAATACAATTCCCCTTAATAAGGCGGTGCTGGGCACGACCGTATGGCTGAAGGATGTTGACACGGGGGAAGAACTGTCCTATGTCCTCGTTTCGGAACCCGAGGCCGACTCGGCGGAACACAAGATTTCAGTGTCTTCCCCGGTCGGCAAAGGCCTGCTCGGTCATAAGGTAAGCGATGTCACCGACATAAAAGTACCCGCGGGCATGCTGCGGTATGAAATTATCAAGATAGCGAGAACGAGATAAAGGCTGAAAAATGCGCTTTGATTAAGCGTTGAACGCGGGCTTATTTTTTGGTCGGAACCACTTTCTCGTCTCTGAGCTCACCGGTTTTCTTGTCCTTCCCAGTGAGCTCCATGTAATTGACCTTTGGGAGTGTTAACGTCTCCCTGCTGTTAATGAATATTTTTTCCAGGTATGTCGGCTGGCCGTTTACAGGGACCTCAGCCACGGCCTTTCCATTTTTCAGATACACTTTGATCGTTCGCTCCGGAAATGATACCAGGTTCATTTTGTAAACTTTTTTCCCGGGGTCTTGAATTACCTTGAAACCATAGGCCATTTTTTTTTCGACCATTGTCAATTCTTCACGTGTCGTACCGGTTGGGTCCTTTTCCCACATTATCCAATAGGCGTGTAAAGGTTTACGCGCGTCGATAACACTGTCTTTTGTTATACGGACCTCATAGTAGAGTTTGTTCTTATTAGCGCTGTGCTCGATCACAAAAAGAGGCTGGGCGGATTGTGCGGGACTTGCGGCCTTCAATAAAAGTACTGCGATGATCGCGCGGCAGGATTTATTCATGGGCGTGGCTTGGCTGTTTTTTCCAATACTTGCGGAGATCGCCGGAAACGATCATCCACACGATTCCCGGAAAATGCCGGTTCATAAAATAAGTAAATTTATTCATGGCGCCGGGAATGATCGTGAATGTTCGGCGTGATATTCCTTTAAGCAAAGCCATTGAAACCACCTCGGGACTCACGACTTTGATGGTGCCCGACAGGACCCTGGTCTCCTGAGGTTTGATCCTGTTTTCTTCGTGCCATTGGGGCGTATCGGTATCAGGCGGATAGATCACCGATACGCCAATGTTATAGGGAAGAAGTTCCTGACGCAGACACTCGGAGAACCCGACCACCGCAAATTTTGCCGGTCCGTACGCGGAGTAACCGAACACGCCCATGTATCCCACGACGGAAGAAACATTCGCGATGCTGCCGTGGTTTTGTTCAATAAAATAGGGTAAAAACGCGCGAACGGCGTTCACGGTCCCCATGTAATCGACGCTGATCATTGAATCCCAGATAGCGTCGGGAATATCTTTTACATACCCTGGCCACGTAATACCCGCGCAGTTGATGAGCACATCGATACAGCCGAGCCGCTTGACCGCCTCGGCGGCCCTCTCTTTAACCTGCGCCCGGTTTGCGACGTCCAGGGAAACGGAAACGATTTTCTGTCCGGAGTCCTTGACATGAGAGCGTATTTCCAGCACGGTCTTTTCGAGCTTTTCCGCGTCGCGGGCGGCAATGCACACATCCGCGCCCCACTGCGCGAGCAAGAGCGCCGCGGACTTGCCGATTCCGCTTGACCCTCCGGTGATAAATACCTTCTTTCCTTTGTACCAGTCCATGGCGCCTCCTTTACATGATTATAATGTATAGTCGTATATCCTGTATGTTTTATAAATCCGGGCGCCCAGCTTGACAAGCACGTTGTTCATGGAAACGTTGGTTTCCAATATCTGGGACATCTCACAGCGCCATATTCCCAAAGCAAGGGCCTTGCGGTATGTTTCGTGTACAAAACACGCGTCGATTCCCATATGCCGGTATTCTTTAATGACCCCCATGATCGTGAGCCTGATCATGTCTATTTTTCTTCTATACCACAGAAGTTTGATGATGCCGAAGGGCAACAGTCTGCCGTTCTTGATCCGTTTGAATGCTTGATTGATATCGGGAAGCGCCACGGATACGCCGGCGATTTTGCCATCGACTTCGGCAATGAAAATCAGGTCGGGGACCGCGATCATTTTGAGATCTTTTGCAAGGTGGCGGAACTCATCATCGGTCATTGCCACGGCGCCCCAGTTTTTTTCCCATGCGCTTGTGTAAACCTGATGGATTCTTTCCACCTCTTCGTCAAAGTGTTTCATGCTGATCGGCCGGATGGAAATATTATATCGTTTCTTTATAAGGTCAACGCCCCTGGCCAGGCGCTCCGGAACCCGGCCATTGCGTTCCTCCATATAGTAGGCGTACCAGTCTATTTCCTTTTTAAACCCATGGCCCTCCACGAGCTTTTCATAATACCGAGGATTATGCGGCATCATTATGACCGGCGGCGTATCAAAGCCGCTGACCAACAGACCGATTTCATCGTTTATATTCATGCTTATCGGTCCGCGCATGATGCGTATGCCCTGTGAACGCAGAAAGGACGCGGCATTATCGAAAAGAAGATCGGCAACCGCCTGGTCATCGATGCACTCAAAAAGACCGAAAAAACCTGCGCCATCGTTATGAGTCTTAAGGTGGTTATGGCTTATAATGGCGCCGATGCGGCCCACGGGACGATTTTTCCCGTCATATGCCAGGTAGAATTTGACTTGCGCATACTTGAAGAAAGGGTTTTTTCGGGGGTTGAGGAAGTTTTTTCGGTCAATCAGCAGCGGTGAAACCCAGTTTTTATCATTCTTGTAAATTTTCCATTGGAACTTGATGAACCGGTCCATTTCCCTGGCGGTGCCGATTTCCTGGATTGATACGCGCATACAAAAACACCTTGAAGCCTTGCTTCGGGAATATTCAGGTTAAAAACGAGTTAAATAAAATAATTAATACATGGTTGGATAAGGATATTCCGCGACTTTATTTTTTTCCCGGAAGTTGCATTAAGAAAAGTAGTATCATCCATAGGTTGGCAAAACCGATAACAAAAGCAAAATAAATCATCGGATTGAACAGGCATGCGGCCAGTATTAGAAAGGATATGTGCGTTGAAGGCCCGATAACGTTCCAGAGCACCGCTTTTAGAGCACTGAAATGCTCCGGAAAATGCAATTTTTTATCGGGGCGCTTGGCACCGATTAATCCGGTTTGCAGGTTCAAATACCATACATAGGTTTTAATAAGTGTCCGATCGAAGGCGTGCGCCTTTATTTGTTTCAGGCGGTCAAGCTCGCGGACAAATTGCTCCCGCTCGGTTCCGGCATCAACCGGTTCCGGTTTTTTTAGATTAAGATAACCATTGCGGTATTTATCCGAAAAAACCGCGTGGGCCGCATGACTGGCCACGGCGAGCAAAACCAGAATCCAGGGGTTGCAGGGAAGAACAACGGACTTCGCGAGAACGGCTTTTGTCAAACCAATGGCGAACCCTCCGTACACCGCGGCGCTTGAGACATAATCGACAATACCGTCGACGATGCGGCCCGTCAAGGTCCCGTTTTTTTTGATCCGTGCGATCATTCCATCGCAACAATCCAATATATTGGAAAGTCCGTATACTACTCCGCCGATAAGAAAATGCACAGGATCTCCGCCGGAGAAAACAAATCCCGCTCCGATTCCGGCAACCATGGCCATGCAGCTTATCTGGTTCGGAGTGATTGGAAAGGGCAGAACGGCTTTAACTAATAAGAATGCGAGCGGCCTGTACACCGCCAGATCAACCAACTCTTCGGCCCATGGGTTTTTCAGGGATTGCTTGAATTCGGTCAGCAGCACGTTCGGGCTCCGGTCAGAGGCGGGTAAAAATAAAAATCACGCGGACCATGAGATAAAGTGCGAATCCGCATAAAAAAATACCGAGTCCGTGTATCATTTTGCTGATGAGGTCCACGCGAAGTTTTGTCCGGTGACGCACCAGGAAATATGAAAAGGGGACGAACCAGATTATTGTTCCCACCGCCACGCAGAATGCGTAGGCCAAACTGAAAAGCAGCCCGAAAACGGGTGAGGGCCTTTCAAGGTCCACATTGGTTTTTGTCAATGATTTTGCCGGAGTTATAAACGCTTTCGGGGTTTTAATGCTGTGGATCATTTCCTTGGATGTGGCGCGGTCCTTTGCCATGTTGTTTATGGCGCCGACATTGTTACCCAACATTTGGTCGAGGCCGCCGACGTTCAGGCCCAGGGACGCGACAAAAGATATGACGATAAAAGAGGAGGTAAGCCAGCCGATAAAAAGCGAGGGGTTCGAAGCATTGAGGAGCAGTCCGGTCCAGAACCCGCTCTTTTCCTGTTTTTTTAAAATACGCTTCAACCCGGTCTGCTTTATGTCCATATGCTCAAAATCAAACCGGGCCTTCACTATTTTCCAGCCCACGATAAAAAGAAAAATCGAACCGCAGAATAGGATATAGGGAATGCCTTCGGCAAAAATCCCTATCAGCCGGGTAAATCCGTGCACGGCGATAAAACATACGGTGAAATCGATGATCGAGGCCCCCAAAGCGGCCGTGAAGCAATAGCGCAGTTGGCCCCTGAGACCGTGGGACGTGATAAGAATACTGACAGGACCCGCAATCGGCATGGAAAAAATTATGCCGACCACAAGGCCTACGGCGGAAATAGTGACAATGCTTTCTACCATTTTTTACCCGGAAAAACGATCCAAGAAAATAATTTATATGTGCAATATATATAGGTAACAATAAATAGAACAAGGTATTGAAGGAAAAAAATGCCGCCACGCGCCACGGTTTTTCGGTTATAGTAATTCCCGCGCGATGGCATCCGCGAAAAGCATTCCTTTTTCGGTCAAGGCCCACAAGGGGCTCCGGCATGTCATGTATTTTTGCCGAACAAATTTTTCCAGAAGCGGTTTACGCGCTGGGGAACAAAAAGGCAGACCGACGTTTTCATAAAAGCGATCCTCATTGATTCCTTCAACTGTCCTGAGCCCGAGAAAAACCATTTCCCGCGACAGCGTTTCTTTATCAAGGATCTCCGAAAAATCAATCGGGAGTTTTCCGCGTTCAAGCGAAGAAATATACCGGAAGGTATCGTTGACATTTGAAAAACGTAACGGCGGAAGATACGAATGCGCCGACGGCCCCAGCCCGATATACGGCGCGTGGCGCCAATATGCCATGTTGTGCCGGCAGCGATGGCCTGGGCGGGCAAAATTCGACACTTCATAGCGGTCAAAACCGTGTTCACGCGTTGAGCTCATAATAAGCTCGACCATTTCCATGCAGGTATCCTCGTCCGGCAGAGGCAACAGCCTTCGGTGCCTTCCGAGCATCGTCCGGTCGTTGACCGCGAGTTCGTAGAGGGAAAGATGGTTTACAACATCGTATGAAAAAACGGTATTCAGGGATGTCTCAAGCGATTGCGCCGTTTGCCCGGGCAATCCGTATATGAGATCGACGCCGATGGAGGAAAAACGCGCGAGCACGGGATCGCTCATCACTTCAACGGCCCGCGCGGCGGTGTGGGCGCGCCCCAAAACACGTAATTCCCTTTCGTTAAAAGACTGGACCCCGAAGGTCAGGCGCGTTGCCCCGAATGAGTCCCAGAGCTCGGCTTTTTCCCTGGAAAACGAGTCCGGATTGCATTCAATGCTCCATTCGCAATCATCGGTCAACGAAAGGCGCCTAATCAACCGGTCATGGATTTTGTTCCACTGCGTAATCGAAAGGAGCGAAGGCGTTACTCCGCCGAAAAACAGGGTCGCGATGGGAACGCCTTCAAGCCGGTATTCGTTTTTTGCAAGGTCCCATTCAACCGCGAGGGCATCGATGAATTTGTCAATAACGCGTCCATCGCCGTGTTCCGAGTAAAAATCGCAGTAGCGGCATTTTTTGATACAGAAAGGTATATGAATATAGAGCGAAAGGCAATTAAAAGGGGCCATGGATAGGCTATTACTCACGTTCCCTGAGCGAAGTCCAAGGGAACCGGCAAATACATTCGCTCACTTCCTGCCTGCGCTGCCGCTTCGGCAGGCAGGCGGCTACGCTCAGTGAGCGGTTCCTTTACAGTTTAATTTCGTAAAGCCTGTATGTTTTTATCAGTTTCCCGCCGTTGGAGAGAATGGCCTTATTGACCTGCCTGTTATTTTCCGGGATCCAGGACAATTCTCCTCCGGTATATCCCATTTCTTTCGCGCTTTTAAACGATTCCACGTAGAGCAGTGTTTCAAGCCCCCGGCGCTGATATGCTTTGCGGACGCCCAAAAGCGCAAAACGTAAATTCTTAATTTTACGCGAATACCAGAAATATTTAAGCATGTCCTTGATTTTAATCCGGCCTTCGAAATGTTTAAAAACTTCGTTGTAGTCGGGAATAACAATTGAAAATGCCACGGGCTTGCCTTCCACTTCGACGAAATTAATCAGTTCCGGCTCGATCAACGGCTTGAATTTATCACTGAGATACAGCAAATCATTTTCATTTAATGAGGTAAATCCCACCGCCTGGCTGTGGGAGTCGTTAAAAATATTCATGATGTTCAGCAGATCTTTTCGAAAATGGTGCGCATGCATATGGCGGATCCTG
>JBAVGL010000222.1:0-8630 GCA_049684795.1 Chitinivibrionales bacterium
CGCCGAAGGCAACGATCGAACCATCCCATAAAACGGGCAAGAGCGTCCATGGCATCAGCGCGAAAACCAGCTGAAAAATTATGAGAGCGCCGAGCAAAAAACAAGCGGCCTTCCCAATAAAGACGAGGACAAGGGAAAAAACATGGCCTCTACGATATGCTTGCAGTGCCCGGCGGACTTCGAGGGAATCATGATTGATTGAAAGAGTCATTTTAAAGGCTTATTTATTTTCCGCTCGTTTTCAATGAAAGCAATTGTTTTTTCCAGGCCTGACATTCCGGGTGCAATCCCCCTTGTTAAAGCGGTTCTCAAAAGATACCCTAAAATAATACACCTTACTTCATAAAAATGCTTTTCGCAATCAAGCGCAAGCTAAAACCTGGTGGTTTTACTCGATTTCCAGATCAAGGACTATCCCCATGCGTTTGCTTAATTTCTCGCCAAAGTCGTTCAGAATATCGTTGACAGCCACTGCCTCGGCGGCCTGTGCGGGTGTCAGGGCAATGTGCAATGTCCGCGAGAACTCATCGAATTCCCAGGCAGGTTCTTTCTGATCGGCCCGGACATGGATTTTTGACACCCACAGCTTGGATAAGGTTTGCGCATTGCGTGTGCCTTTATGGAACAGGTCTTTCATCATCTTTTTTGTTTCAGGCAAAGACCCTTTTGAAAAAGTGATTTTTAATCGGCGCGTATCCTTGACGTACGACAATGGCAGCATGGTGGCGGCGCACCGTATGGAGCCATAGCAGCTCGCCATTCTTGTGATTTCGATATCAGGCTGGACAAGCGCATCCGCTTTTAATTTAAGGCGGGGAATGGTAAGCCCTTTGTCTTTGTTGAATAAAAGTTTTCTTTCCCCTTCCGGACCAAAAAGGACGCTGAAATTTGCAAGGTTCAAATACAGTTCCCTTTCGTCGACAATAACAATGTCGGCGTCAGGAATGCGTTGTTCAATGAGAAAGCGTCCAAATTCAGGGTTTTTTCTGGATGATGCATAATAATAAGGGTCTACGATGATTTTTAAATGTCCGTCAATGGTGCATTGGGCGGGTACCACGTTTATCACGGAATCGATATGGATTGAATCCAGAAGCAGGTCTTTCCCGGTTTCTGGATCTCGTGACCACAGGAACCCGTCGGGCAACGTGTAGACTTTAATGTCCCGATTAAACATCTCATAATAAAAATCCACGGCCGTTTCATTATCGGACAATGGTTCCCGCGCAACCAGAATGAATTTGTTCTTTGCCATACCCGTTATGATATTGCCGCCTTCATTCAGCGCGCCGCGCCCGAACCTGCTGTTTATAGTATTACCGGCGGATTTGGCATAAAGATCATAGTCGTCGGTAAGCCAGGCAATGACATCCCGCGACCATAAGAGTGAATTGACGCATGCAAGTACCTTGACATCGGGATTGACGGCCCGCGTTGCTTTGAGCAGCGCACGGTGTTCACATTTTTCAGCCTCATCTTCTTCATCCTGCACGAATGAAAAATCCAACGGCCATAGACAAAGACCGATACTGTCGAAAGGAAAGCCGCTGCCGTATTTGGCCTTCAACTTCTCTTCCAGCAAAGACAGACGTTCGTAAAAGGCTTCCCCGCAGCCATATAAAAAAACAAAGGCAATAAAGAAAATGGAAAAATCGACAAACCGCTTTCGCTGCATTACGCTGAGCGCCGCGTTCATGTGGCGTTCAATAGCTTCAAAATCCGGTGCGCGCTCGATTTTTTTCCAGTATGTCTCATAGCTGTGTTCGCCGCAGAGCGTAATGAACCGGTCTCGCAAAAAATTCAGATTTTTCCCCTGCAATTTTTTCATAATTTTATAGACTGTTTTTACTAATCTGGCCTGGGTAGTTTCCGACAGGTTTTCAACCCTTAAAAATGCGTCAATGACCTTATCCAGAAGCGACATGCAGCTTTTTTCGTCTTCGGCGGTAAGAAGGTCCCGCAGACGCGTGTTGTTCTTGCTGCAATCATTATGGCACATGGCCAGAAAAGACAGCATGGCGCTTATCGCCTTGGGCCGGGTAAGTCCGTAGACATAGGTGAGGACCGGAACAAGTTTTTCCTGCTGAGCATGTTCGGCTATGACGGTCTTTTCAGGAGCCATTATTTTTGCGGGTCCTTGATTGACGAGGAAGATTTTTTGCAGAATCGCTTCATAGAATATATAATTCCACCCCCATACCACGCCATACGCAACAATTTAGAAGCGGTTATTACTTCCTGTGAATAGTGAAAATGCTTATATTTAACGCATGGAAAAGGCCGTTTTCGACATCGTGGTGGCCGGGGGCGGACCGGCCGGCATCATGGCCGCGTTGCATGCGGCCCGCGGCGGCAGGAGCGTCTGCCTTATTGACAGAAAGAAGAAGATCGGCGCGCCGGTCCGCTGCGGAGAGGGCATCGGCCTGAAAGGATTTACGAAAAGCAACAGCGTAAGGCCCGAATGGATCAAAAGCACGATCGCGAAGGTGAAGCTGGTCGCGCCGTCCGGAAACACGGTTTCGCTTCCCGCGGGGCTCGATGCGTATGTTATCGACCGGGAACGCATGGAACGCGACCTGACCGGCGACGCGGTCGGCGCGGGGGCGAGGTTTATTCCCGACGCGACGGTCGTCGGCGCGCGGCAAACAGACGGCGGCATGTATGAGTGCGCGACGACGCGCGGGACTGTTACCTGCCGGTGCCTCATTCTGGCAGACGGCGTGGAATCGAAACTCGCGCGGGACTTCGGTTGGGACACGGCGCTGTCCCCGCGCAACGTCCACACGTGCGCGTTCGCCCGGATGTCCGGCGGCGGCGTTGAACAGGACACCTGCGTTTTCTACCTGGGGCGGGCGCTTGCCCCGGCCGGTTATGCATGGGTTTTCCCGCGCGGTGGCGACTGCGCCAACGTGGGGCTTGGCATCAACGGGACTTTTTCCGAAGCTGGAAGGGCGCGGGAACTGCTTCTTGGGTTCGTCAAGCGGAAATTCCCCGGGGCCGCGTGCGTTGACCTGCACGGCGGCGGCGTGCCCATGGGCTCCTGGCTTAGGCCATTGGTCAGGGACGGCGTCATGATCGTCGGCGATGCGGCCAGACAGATGAATTGCAGCACCGGCGCCGGAATAAATTACGCGCTGTATTCGGGACGGCTGGCGGGGACGATCGCCGCGCAGTCGATTGACGAAGGCGGATGCCACCGCGGTCATTTGAAACTGTATGAAAAAGAGTGGGCGAAACATTACGGGAAGCAGCAGGTACGGTCGTATGCGTTGAAGGAAGCGATTACGGGGTTCAGCGACGACTTTTTCAATGACGTCGCCGCTTCGATTGCCGGGAAAGACTTCAATAAGCTGAATGTATTGAAAGTGTTCCTTGCGGCCTTCTCGAAGCACCCGCTGCTCATGGTAAAGGCATTCAGATTGTTCGGGGCATAATGAAATATTTTGTCTTCTTGTGCATTGTTTTTGCGGCAACGGCAGCGATGGCCGATGGTTTCACGGTCAATAAAATACTTGGCCGCGGAATGAACCTTGGTAACATGCTCGATGCCCCCAGCGAAGGCGAATGGGGCGTTTCCCTGGATTCAGCGTATTTCCCGCTTATAAAAAGCAAGGGTTTTACTTCGGTGCGCATCCCCGTGCGCTGGTCAACGGCTGCCAGAATGGATACGGCCGCCCCGTACGCCATACGTCCGGCATTTTTCGCGCGGGTAAAGTGGGCGGTCGACCAGGCGCTTAAAAACGGCCTCGCGACGGTGGTCAACGTCCACCACTATAATGAACTTTTCGAGGACCCGGAAGGCCAGCACGACCGGTTCGTGGCCATCTGGAGACAGGCGGCACCCCAGTTCAGGAACTATTCCGATTCACTTGTTTTTGAGGTCCTCAACGAGCCGAACACGAAGCTTACCATAAGTAAATGGAACTCCCTGCTGTGTGAAACGCTTGACACGATCCGCCACTCGAACCCGACCCGCGCGGTGATCGTGGGCACGGCGGAGTGGGGCGGCACGGGGTGCCTGAGCGCGCTGGACCTTCCCAGAAACGATCGCAACCTCATCCTGTCGGTGCATTATTACCTCCCCTTTACTTTTACGCACCAGAAGACAAGCTGGGTGAAAGGGTCGGCGCTTTGGGATGTTGCCTGGACGGGGGATTATTTCGAAAAGAAGTCCATAGCGGACGATTTTGAATATGTTGCGCAGTATGCGCGGGAAAACAGCCTGCCGGTCAACATCGGGGAATTCGGGGCCAACAGAGAGGCGGACATGGGCTCGCGCGCGCGATGGACCGCGTATTGCGCCAGGCTTTTTGAGCGGATGGGGTTCAGCTGGTGTTATTGGGAATTTTGCTCGAATTTCGGGATCTACGATCCGGACGCGAAAAAATTCCGCGATACGCTCGTTCATGCGCTCATCTCCCCGGACACAAGCGTTTTGAAAGCCGCGCCGCAGCCCTTGAAAATGGGGCCTTCCATTTTACAGAACGGCAATTTCTCCCTTGACAGGCAGCATTGGTCGCTCGCGGCCCCGAACGGCAGGGCAACGGACACGGTCATAAGCGGCATATATCGGCTCTCGATACAGGACCCGGGCCCTTTTTCCTACGGCATTCAATTGATACAGGGAAATTTTACGCTCGACAAGGGCGCCCGCTACGTGCTTTCGTTCGACGCCTGGTCGGAGAGGCCGAAAACGATCGGCGCGAAAGTGCAGGATGTGGAATTCCATTCTTTATACATGGCGTGTAAGAGCATCCCGCTCACGCCGAAAAAGCGCCATTTTTTCAAGGTGTTCACCATGGCGGAAACCCGCGGAGACTGCCGCGTGTGCTTTGACCTCGGAGGCAGCGATACGATCGGCATCCGTATTGCAGAAGTGGCGCTTTGCCCGCTCGACTCCCCTCGGAAGAAATAGTGGAGGCCTGGCCGAACGGTTGAAAATTAGTTACTCTGTCTGAATTATGTACGCGTTTCGCGCAGATAATTGGACATAGAGTAACTTATCTGCCCTCAGGCAGGCTAATATGAAGATAATACCATATCAGGCAAGCAAATTGACGGAGCCCCTCTGAAGCGTTTGCGCCTTGGGCGGTGTCTGTTGCTGGGTTTTTTGTACGGCCGCCTGATTTTTGGGATGTTGATATGCATGAACATGATGGTTCGTCTGTTGTGCCGCTTTGGTATTAGCGTAAGCCGCCTTGGTATTTGTAAAAATTGAAGTGGCGGTTGGACCCTGGATTTTACCAATCATAAACGCCCCCCTTGTTGTAATATCATTAAATATATTCTCCGCAACTTCAATTATATCCTTAAAACGATCGTATTACAACAGTAAATTTGACTTTCAAGGCTGTTAAGAACCATTTTGTAACCTGCCTGCGTGCAGTATCGTATCTGCAAGCGGCGGGATTGGCCGTTTTTTTTATGGAAAAAGGTAACATTATTCTAATGGAGGTATCCGGTGGAAATCAAGTATAGCAAGAAAAAACAGGAAATGAGGTCGGACCCTGTAATGGAATTTATAATACGGGCGAAAGACTTTTTTATCGGACAAAGCAATCTGCTCATGGGAATCGCCGTTGGCGTTCTGATCGTTTTGGGCGGAGTGATGATTTACAGTTCAGTGAAAAAATCGAGTGTCCACAAGGCCCAGGAGGCCTTTGGCAGGGCCTTGATAGCTTATGAAGCCAGCTCGGTAAACAATGCGAGCGCCGCTGAAAATCTGGAAAAGGCGGTTGAGGCTTTCAAGACCGTTGTTGATAATAATAAAAATTCACCCCAGGCAATTTACAGCGCCTACATATTGGGCAACATTTTTTTACGCCAGCAGCGGTATGACGAATCAATCACGTGGTTTAACGCCGCCGTTTCCAGCAGCGCCCAGACCGGATTCGTAGGGGCCAGCGCCTTGGAGGGTCTTGCCTCGTGCTATGAAGCCAAGGGCAATCTTCAGGAATCGTTGAAATTCCTGAAAAAAGCGGCGGATGACGGCAGGCTGAAATACCGGGGCCCGGAACTGGCGTGGAAGGCGGCGCTTATTAGCAAAGAACTTCGAAGTTATGAAGAGGCAAAGGGATTCTGCGAGAAGATCATCGCCGACACGGTTTCGGCAGCTGCGGCATACAGGCAGAAAGCCGAAAATCTTCTTACCGAAATCAATGCCACGGAAAAATCATAATACACTTTAGTAATCTTTGATGGTATGATATGTAAGGAGGAAACGAATGAAAATACTCGTTATGGATGAAGTTAAGAGCCGTAAAAACGAGATTGCCGAGGCCCTTGAAAAAAGCAAGCATAAAGTCGTGCAATGTTCAGGGAGCAATGAGTTTCTGACCTCGATGGAAGAGCAATCCTTCGGCCTTATCTGTCTGGATTTTGATACGTGGAACCACGGCAGGTCGATCTACAACTATTTTAAAATCCCAAAAAGGATCGAGCAGATGCCGCTCATAGTTTATAATTCACCAGCAAACTTTTCCGCGTTTGCCAATCGGCCGCGGCACGACAAGGACCGTATTCTTGCCAAACCGAGCGACACCAAGGCGATTGTTGATGCGGTTTCCGATAGTATTTAAACCGCTTGGGCAGGGTGTGGCGCGGGTTATGTATGAATGCCAAATCGCACAAAACCCTCATATTCGCCGATTCCGACAATGGCGGGATTGTCCATGTCGCCAACATTAAAGGCGGCGTGGGAAAATCAACGGTTGCAACCAATCTGGCCGCGGCCTTTTCCAAACGCGGCCCCACGCTTCTCATCGACCTGGATGTCCAGGGAAGCGCGACGGTAGCGCTCGGAAAAGACCCGTCGCTTGCCGAGCATTCTTCGTGGGAACTCTTTCGAAGACGTTTTTCCGCGGAGGGTGTTGCCTGCAACCGGAACTCCACCAAGCTTAGGGGTGCGCGGGCGCTGTTTCACCGGATAGAAACGCTGGCATTTTCCCAGATCGTCGGTTGCGGGGAACTGACCTCTTTGTCAATGAACATCCATCCCTGTCTGGACCTAATACCCGCCAATTCGGACCTGTTCAAGCCGTATTATTTTCTTCATTTGCAGAATTTCAAGTATAACCTCGATTTGTGCCGCGCCTATTATAAATATATCGTGCTCGATACTCCTTCGGTTTGGAACAGGCTGACAAGGCTTCTTTTCATGTCGAGCAACCTCAATTTGATCCCCGTGACTTTAAACGCTTTATCGACAAAAAGTTTGAAGGATTATCTGATCAACGTCAAGAACATGGCGCGGAAAGACCCGGCCGTCAGGGTCCGCATCATTAAAAACGAGGTCTTTGGCAAGGAAGATTCAAAAGTCAAGGGCAAGGCGCGCACCATGATGGAGAACCGCAGGTTCCTCGACAGTCTTTGCGAACAGGCGCTTGTGCGGTCCGATTGCGGCGTTTCGATCATTCCCCAGTCGATCATGTTTGATCTGGAAATCCCGGACTCCGCCATCATCCGCGATGCGCAGGACGAAGGAAAGTCGGTCCATCAGTATCACCAGTACTCGGCGGCAACCAAGGCTTTTGAAGAGCTTGCCAAGCGCGTGCAATACGTGCTGAACAGCCCTGTGCCCAAACCGCGGCGACGTTTGGGCCATGGGGTTGCAGGGAACGCGTCATTCGCGTTGAAAGCTCTTGCCGCGGTCATCGTGCTTGCCATCATGGGCATGAATTTCCCCGCGTCCAATCCGCCCGCGCCCCGCCCTATTGCGCCGCAGCAGCTTGCTGCGCCTTCAACGGGCGTCATCACCCATTCATTCAGCGACGGCGCGTCGATTTACCGGTGGGCCAAGTACGTCATTTGCCGGTACCGGGCCGTAGTGCCGGCGTACAACGACGTTAATGAATATGTCAAGGAAGTGGTCGACGTTTACAACAAGACCCGAATGCCCAACGAGGTGAAAATCATAAACCCCGACAATATTCCGGCCCACACGATGATAACCTTTTATCCTCCTTCCCATATTGTAAATCCGCGGGAAAAACTGCTCCAGCCGGTGTACGCCTTTTTTATGTCGCTTGTCAATGACTCGTGCGCGTACGTTACCGGAGACTGGTGCGAACGGGGAATGGGCGGCGGGTCACCCCACTACGGGATTGACGTCGCCGGAAAACTGGGTTCTCCGATCCTGAGCCCGATCGACGGTATTGCCGTGCAGCACGACAGCAAATCAGCGGGACGGATGCTGGGCGTTGTGCGTGAAGGCTCGGTCATATTTTTCGCGCACATGAACGAGCGGTTCCTCAGGACCGGCGAACCCGTCAAGAAAGGACAGGCCGTGGGCACTATTGGCTTAACCGGCCAGACAAGCGGCCCGCACGTTCACGTGGGCTACGGGATTAAAAGCCTGTCGGGCGACGGCGTGAATTTCGGCAAAAGCTATTACAAACTTACGGACCCGAAACTCTTTTTCTACCGTGAAGCGTTTCTGGAGAATTTGAGAAACGATTAGGTCAGGTAAAACAACCGAATATTATCCACTTTCTGTTTAATATTAATTTTAGGATAGAATAAATCAATAAAATAAAGAAATTGCCTTTTTTTATGGTTTTCCCCCATGATAAAATATCAATATTATAATGTGGTTGGCGGGAATTAAACAGAAAGTATAGAATCATTGGTTG
>JBAVGL010000223.1:0-8047 GCA_049684795.1 Chitinivibrionales bacterium
TTTGACAGTTTAGGTTCTGTAGGAGAATTATATACGCGTTTAGCGTAGATAATTACCCGTACAGAACCTTACCTTGTGGGTTGGGAACCGCCGCCGTAATGAATATATAAAAGGAGTCGTTAAAAGACAATATTTGCAAAAGCGAACAACAAACGCAAGCCTTGGAAAAAAGCATGTCTTAAGTTTTTGCTTCACTCGTATATATATGGTCATTTCTACCGCACGCTAAGAAATTTCTTCCCATTTAATTGTTTGCCAATTAATACTAACGCCTTGACATCCAAGGTCTTACGCTTTGGCACCACAATTGCTTCACCCTTTGTAAAAGGATTCTATTCTATGGTTACCACACCCTTGAACCCCCCTGCCACCGGCAGCTCCGCGCAAAATGCCGCGCAAACCCTTCAGGACGCCAAGGCAAAGAAGGCCGCGCAGGAATTTGAATCCATTTTCACCACCATGATGCTCAAAAGCATGCGCAGCGCGACGATCGCGCAGGATGACGAAAACCAGTTCCTGCCCACGAGCCTCGGTGAAAAAATCTATACCGAAATGCTTGACGAAGAATATGGAAAGATGGCCTCAAAACAGGGCACGCTGGGGCTCGCGCAGCTCATTTTAAAACAGATAGAAAAGAACGGCGGCGCTTCAATGCAGTCGCTGCAGATGTTGAAAGGGTTGAAAAACCAGCCCTGGATGCTTGACAAACAGTTTATCCCGTCAAGCGGCCAGACCGTTTCAAACAACGCCGCCGCCCAGGCCCTCGGCAAAGTTTCCCAATGGGCGCCGTATATTACGGCGGCAGGCAAGAAATACAACGTTGATCCGGGCCTTATTTCGGCGGTTATCGCGCAGGAATCCGGCGGGGACCCGAATGCCGTCTCGTCAAAAGGCGCGAAGGGGCTCATGCAGCTCATGGACTCGACCTCGTCCGAAATGGGCGTCACCCGGCCGTTTCAACCGCAAAGCAATATCATGGGCGGGACAAAATACCTGAAACAATTGCTCGACAAATTCAACGGCAACGAACCCCTGGCCCTGGCTTCCTACAATGCCGGACCGGCGGCCGTCGAGCAATATAAAGGGGTGCCGCCATTTGATGAAACCGTGCGATATGTAACCGGCGTATTGAACCTCAAGCGGCAACTTTCCCAAACAACGGCCGCTCCCCGATCCGTAACAAAGGAACTGTCAAATGGAACCGCTCATTAAAGACCTCGAAACAATTCTTGAAAAAGAACTGCTCCTTCACATGCAGCTCCTTGACGCCGCCCGGACAATGAACAAAGCCATCAAAATGGAAGACCTGGCCAAGGTCAAGGAGTCCGGGAAAATATATGACGAGCTTACCTGTCAAATAGAAACCATGGAAGAAAAACGCCTCATCATCAACGATGCGCTGGCACATTCGCTCGGGATCCAAAACCATCCGAACCTCCTGCGCATCATCAATAAGCTTCCCGACAACCGCAAGGCGAAGCTTTCCAAATTAAGGACCGACCTGAAAAGCACTATTGAAGAACTAAAAAGAACAAATTCTTCAAATCAGATTCTGCTGACCGAATCCCTGCGCACCATTGCAAAGGTCTTCGAGTTCATCGACGGCGCGAGAATAAAACTGTCGGGATACAAACACCAGGGAAAGAAAGCATCCGTATTGATCAACAGGACGATCATCAATACAATAGCCTAGGAGGGGCATCATGAGTTTGTTTTCAGTACTCAACGTTGCAACGACGGGATTGACGGCTTCGCAACTCGGCATGGACGTGGCCGGCCAGAACATTACCAACGCCGACGTCGACGGGTATTCGCGCAAGCGGCTCAATACCTCCGCCAGCTACCGGAGCGACGGGACCTACGGACAGATGGGCATGGGCGTCGACGTGATCAACATCCAGCGCATGCGCAGCGGCTTTATCGACGACGAAATCCGCGATCAAACCCAGCAGGTGGGATACTACACCCAGATCGACCAGACCTACCAAAACCTCCAGAGCATTTTCACCGAACCGTCCAATACCGGTTTGCAGGAGTACATGGACCAGTTCTTCGACAGCTGGCAAAACCTCGCCAACAATCCCGCCGACACGTCGGCGCGCACCATGGTCAAAACCGACGGCGAAATCCTTACCAACACGTTCCATAACCTCGCCTCGCAACTGAGCAATGCCCGCCAGGCGATGAACGACCAGATCACGCAGGACGCCGACAAGGTGAACCAGCTCACCAAGGACATCTACAACCTCAACTCCGAAATAGCAAGCGTCCAGTCAACGGGCCAGAACGCCAACGACAGTCTTGATAAACGTGACAAGGACATGACGCAACTCGCGAAGCTCATCGATTTCACCTCGCAGGAAAACAGCCTGGGACAGGTCACCATCAGCACCGGCGGCAGCCTTATCGTGTCCCCGGCTTATCAGCAGGACATCGAAACCACGACATCCACCTATAAGGCCGCCGACGGCAGCACCATCACCAATGTCGGCCTCCGGTTCAAGGACTCCAAAATCGATTACATGCCCCAAAGCGGGGAAATACGCGCCTTCATCGACTCGCGCGACCAGGTGATGCCCGAATACCAGACAAAACTTGACACGCTGGCAAACGCCCTGGTGGCCAAGGTCAATGCCATCCATGAAACGGGTTATGACCTCAACGGCGTCTCCGGAAACGATTTTTTCGACCCTACTTCAACCGGGGCTTCGGACATCAAACTGTCGCCGTCCATCGAAAGCAATGTGCAGAACATCGCTGCCGCGGCGGGCGGCCAGACCCTCGTCGCGCCGGCCCAGAACCTTGTTTTGACCTACGGCCAGCAGCCTGAGGCGAACCTGGGACATGCGAATGTCCTCCAAAATTCGGTCATTGTAACGACGGCGGGCGGCGCGACGCTTACCGAGGGCACGGACTATCAGGTCGATTATCAAACCGGCGATATTCAACTGCTTGGCGCAGGATATAACGGAACGCCGCTGACGGTGACTTATTCCTACACGGCCGGGTCTTCCCAAGGGACCGGCGACAACACCAACGCGGTGGCCATCGCGCAGTTGCGCGAGCAAATGACCATGGACAACGACGCATTGGGCAACTCCACCTCGACCTACAGCGAAAATTATGCGTCGATGATCGGGCGTCTGGGCGAAGAAGACAATGAGGCGAAATCGAACCTTGACTCGCGCACAAGCCTGGTGACCCAGTACCAGAACCAGCAGGACGCCATTTCGGGAGTGTCGCTCGACGAGGAAATGGCCAACCTCGTCCAGCTCCAGCACACCTACGAGGCCTCCGCGCGCGTCGTGACCACCGCGGGCACCATGCTCGACTCGCTGATTGCAATGGTAATTACTTAAGGAGGAACCCTATGCGGATCACCATGAATGAATTGACCAAGCAGATGGAAACGCAACTCGATAACCGTTATACCGACCTTGCCAATGTACAGGAACAACTTTCAACCGGCAAACGCCTCCTCAGGCCGTCGGACGATCCCGTAGACACGGCAAATGACATAAAACTAAAGACACAGCTGGCCGAAGAGACCCAATATCACAGCAACATCCAGGACGGGCTCAATTTCATGAACGTCACCGATACGGCGATGCAAAGCATGGAAACCATCATACAGCGGCTCCGCGAACTCGCCGTCCAGGGGTCGTCCGACACGCTTTCGTCGGGCGACCGCGCCAACATGCAGCCGGAGGTGGACCAGCTTTTCCGCCAGCTCATTACATTGACAAACACGAATTACAACGGCACCTACGTTTTCGGCGGGACGCAAAACAAAATAGCGCCTTTTCCCGTCCAGTCGTCGGCGGCGGCAACGGCCGCCGATTACGCGGGACTGAAAATGGCCTACTACGATGGTTCCGGCGGGGTCGGTGTTGCCGCGCAGATCCGCAACGGGTTCGACAATACTCCTATTACCAACATTCTGCCCGGGTCCTTCACGCTGAGCATCGGCAACGTTAATTACGTCGAAGGCTCCGACTTCACCGTGGATTATGTAAACGGGACCATAACGCCGCTTAACGCCGCGCTTGCGGTAAACATGTCGCCCGGCACGGCGAATTACGCGGCTGGTGCCCTAAAGATGACGTTCGATTATGTTTCGCGCGGGAAAGACGTGTTCGGCAACACGGTCGGAAATACCGGAAACGTCATGCGCGAAATAGCAAACGGCGTCACGTCGCCCATAAATATCGGGGGCGACCAGCTCATCGTTAACGGCAAGACCGGCACCGACATGATGGGCGCCATGATCCGGTTCGAGCAAAACCTGATGAACAATAACACCCAGGGAATCAGCACCGCAATCAGCGAGATCGATGATACAAACCAGTCCGTTTTGAGCGCGCAGACCCAGAACGGCGCGAGGATCAACAGGTTCCAGACTACGCTTACACAGAATGAAAACCAAAACACCCAGACCACGGGGCTGATAAGCGACCTTGAAGACGCGGACATGGCCGATGCCGCGACGAAGTTTTCAACCATGAACACCGTTTACCAGGCGGCCCTGAAATCGGCCGCCATGACGATGCAGCATACATTGGCGGATTATCTGTGACGGACAGGGAATTTTTTTCCCTTTCCATGAAATAAATGTCAATTGACCTATGAAAATTTAGATAAAAATACGTTTTTTTATTGGCATAGAGTTTGCGCATTAACAGCGGCAAACCGCAAGGAAGCAGGTCAAGGTCAGGACGACCGGGTTGGAGGCAGTCTGGAAAGTGTACCGGCTGCATGGAGGCAAAAATTTAATTTAAAAAGGAGGGTACTATGCCTCGCATCAATCATAACATACCGGCGATGATAACCAGCACGTCACTGGCCGACGTCGACCGAGACATGGCGAAATCGCTGCAAAAATTGTCAACCGGCCTGCGCATCAACACCGCGGCCGACGACGCCGCGGGACTGAGCATATCGGAACAATTGCAGACGCAGGTGACCGGCCTCGCTCAGGGGCAGCGCAACGCCCAGGACGGATCTTCGCTCGTAACCATCGCGGACGGCGCCCTTAACGAAGTCCAATCCATGCTTCAACGCATGCGCGAACTGTCAATACAGTCGGCGAACGATACGCTCACATCCGTGGAACGCGGTTACACCGAGACTGAATTCGACCAGCTCCGCTCGGAAATCGACCGCATCGTCTCGGCCACGCAGTTTAACAGCATGAACCTTCTGGACGGGTCATCGCCCTGGGGCACGGCCGCAGGCGGCATTATCCACGTGGGACCCAACGACTCGGCCAATGACGTGATCAACATCACCATCGCGGGGGTCAGCACCGGCGCGCTGCACATTACCCTGGGAGCCGACAACGTTTTTATAACCGACCAGATCGGCGCGACCGCGGCGATTTCATCGCTCGACGGTGCGCTGCAAAGCGTCAATACCCTGCGCGCCAACCTGGGCGCGATATCCAACCGCCTTGCGGACGCAATTACCAACCAGGAAAACCAGCAGACCAACATGGCGGCCGCCGAATCGGTCATTCGCGACGTTGATTTCGCGACGGAAACCACGGAATTCACAAAGGAACAGATACTTTCGCAGTCGTCAACCGCGATGCTTGCCCAGGCCAATTCGCTCCCGCAAAGCGTGTTGACCCTGCTCAAGTAATGCTCAACCGCATTCATGGTAACGCCGTAGGGGCGGGTTTAAACCCGCCCCTGCTATTTTTAAATAAATTTTTCTTATTCCTTGTTATCGGAGAAGACAAAATACGATTTTATAGAAGCCTTTTTTAAGACGGGAGTTTCATCAGCATGGGTGATTTTTTCAGGGACTTGGTTTACTCCAAAAGCGACATAATTTCTTTCCCGGCGGGCATACCCGGGTTCGAAAAAAACAGGGAATTCATACTTGCCCAGGTTCCCGAATACGTGCCATTCGAGTGGCTCGTATGCGTCGACGGAAGCCGCCTCCGTTTCGCGATTATCAATCCTCTCCTGTTTCGGCCCGACTATGAACCGGCAATGACAAAAGCCCAGCTTGAAAACCTGGCCATCGAAAAGCCCGAAGATATTCTGCTGTATGCCATTGTCACCATAGGCAAAAACCCAATGAATTCAACCGCCAATCTCGTGGGGCCCGTGGTCATCAACAAAACGAAACGGATCGGGAAGCAGATCATTATTGAAGACGACCGCTACAGTACCCAGGAAACCATTTTAAGGAACCAATAGACCATGCTTGTTCTCACCAGGAAATTAGGCGAATCGATACGGATCGGCGATACCATCACCGTCAAGATCGTCGATCTCGACAGCCGTCATGTCAAGCTTGGCATCGAAGCGCCGAAAAACATTTCGGTAAACCGTGAAGAAATCTACGAGCGCATCCAGAAAGAAAATAAGGCCGCGTCCGAATTAAAAGATCAGGGCCTTAAAAATATCGCCGACGCCTTCAGGAAAAACCAGAACGGGTAGTTTTTTCCTCCTGACCCAACATTTTTTTCTCCTTTACTGATTTCTGAAAAGTGTCCACCGTGCCATAAAGCGTTTTTCCGGCGCTTTTCCGATTGGTCTGATTTTTGCGGATACTTAAGGCGGGAATTAAAGAATTACTTAAGGTTTTATTTAAAAGGGGCACTATATGGAGTACGGACCAGACCGGGGAATTGACAAGAGGCTTGGAATCGGCGATGTATCGAAAATGTGCAAGGTTCCCGCATATACCATCCGTTTCTGGGAAAAAGAATTCCAGGATTACCTGGCGCCCCCGCGCACGCAGGGAAAGCAGCGACGATATTCCGAAACGCACCTCCGGCAGATTTTACACATTAAAAAGCTGCTCTGGGAGGACAGGTTCAGCATTCAGGGGGCGAAACGGCTTCTTAAAGGGGCGGGAATAGTCCCGTTGTCGCTTGACACCTTAAACGGTTCCATTACCGACACGCACGATCTGGCCTTGCACCTTGCGCGATTTATCGGAAATTATTTGACCGGCTCGAAGGTGACGGCTTAGGTTCTGTAGGCGAATTATATACGCGGCACGCGTAGATAATTACCCGTACAGAACCTTATCCACCTTGTGGGTTAGATTGCCAGAAAGTAAGGGCACGGCGCGCCGTGCCCCTACAAGAAATGATGGGAAAGGGATTATGCAACACTACTCCATCGCCGAATGCATCATAAAATACGGGGCTTCAGGTTATTTAAAGGCGGCCCGCGAACGCTTCCGCGCCAGCGGCTATTCAAGGGAACGGTTCATTTATCTGGCCGCTTGGACCTATTTACTGATTGATAAACCCGGCCGGGCGCTTGCGCTCCTCCAGTCGCTTGACTCAGCCATAATGAGCAGCGATTACAACTCCGACCTGCTTGACCTCGCTGGGAGGATACAATTGCTTCCCGTCGCGTCCTCCCCCACCTGTTCCCTTAACATGATTGCAAAAAATGAAAGCCTGAATATCGCTTCAGCGCTTGATTCCGTCGACGACATCATGGACGAAATCGTGGTATGCGATACGGGATCGCTTGACACGACAAAGGAAATCGCCGCCTTATACGGGGCGACCGTGGTTTGCAAGCCCTGGCGCGATGATTTCAGCACCGCGCGTAACAGCGCCATCGAGGCAAGCACGTGCTCCTGGATTTTCTGGATGGACGCCGATGATGTGCTCGACCCACGGTCAAAAGGCGAACTCATCAACCTGTGGCGGACGGCCGGCCCCGTTGCCGCGGCGTTCAGAATTGCATGCCAACAGGACGCTTGCGGGGCGGGAGAATTCATGCAGGTGAGGCTTTTTCCGCGTAAAAAGGGCCTTATGTTCGAACGGCGCGTTCACGAGCAGATCATGTTCAGCGCCCTTCGCAACAATATTCCGTTCATGCAGTGCCCTTCGGTCCGAGTGGTCCATACCGGCTATAATGGGCCGGAGAGGCGCAAAGCCAAAGCGCTGCGTAACAGGCCGCTTATCCTGGCGGAATTGAACGAATCCCCTGATGATCCGGCATTACTTCTCAATTACGGCGATTGCCTTATGGTGCTTGAACAATGGGACGATGCCTGTAAAACCTATATG
>JBAVGL010000224.1:0-27919 GCA_049684795.1 Chitinivibrionales bacterium
CCAGAGAACACTTCAAATGCTACGATTGCAAGATAGATCGAAGAAATATCCCCCATAAAGAACGCAAGGAATATTTCTTCGAACAAATGAAATATTATGTTAGGAAACTCCTTATAAACATCACAAATTTGTTTAACTTGCCTGGTCTTTCACCCAGGTCCAGGCAATTGCATAATAAATATATTGTGCAAAGGCATTTGCCGGAATTCGCATGGTATAACCATGTACGTTCGCTACATAGGTTTGCCCAGATGCTAAATCTGAAGAAGGAACATCAACCATCTCGACATTGCTTTCATAACTAAATGAACTATAAGCACCGCTGTTTCCATACATCCAAAGGTCTAAATCGCTTATGTCATTTGTTGCTGAGCCGTCACTACTTGGACTACTATCCCAGGTTAAAACCACCCTTAAATGTTTCCCGGATGGCTTTGGATTAGGAACACTTATATTGAATTGCATTGATTGGCCTTGAAATGAGGAGGTTAAGGAACTTGCGCATATTCCATATGGAACGGCCGTGTTATTTGGTCCATATATTGTCGTATGGTTTTTTGCAAGCCATACAGCGTCTGTACCGCAAACAACACCCGCGCCATCACGTCCATCCTGTTGATAATTCCAATAATTAAAATCAACATTCTGGGCGGTTGCCAATATAACAGCCCTTACTTTTTCAGGCCAACTTTTCATCCTGATATCCGCACTTATTACGCATGCTGCAATTCCGTTGCAAATGGGCGCGCTATAACTCGTTCCTTGAGAACCACATTTGTTTTGCGTACCCGCGTCATTTAAAAAACAAGGGTCTGACATATCTGAAGCACCAGTTATGCCTGGAGCCAGGGGGACTTGATTCATTCCATATTCAATAGGTGATATTCCAGGAGCTACAACCATCGGCATTTCTTTATCTCCACGGGTAGGTGGGTTCGGCGGGCATGAAGAACAGTCAAATGGATTAATAAGCGCAGGATTTCCGTAACGGGGTGTGGGATTTGCTGTTTGAGTTGAACCTCCATTTGGTTCGCAATGATATAAAGTATCCACCATTACATAATGGTAAAAATTTCCAGAAGCTCCAGGTTGAACATTTCCCACACTTATTGCATTGTAGCATACCCAATTTGCAACATAGCAATACCCGTCGTTTGCTGTTGGGTTACAAAAAACAGGGTACGGCGGGCTGTATGCCCATAAATCAATATTTATCATGCTTGAAGATGTTGGATCAGTGCTATTTTCCTCGCTTTGGCTAATCGATTGAAGGTCATAAGTCATAATGGATGATAAAAATGTCGTTCCTGAAACATCTGCATTGAAGTGGTAATGATTTGCTTGCGGAGCAGTATTGGTTAAACACCTAAAACATTGTTCGGCATGATATACCTCGAAATCATTATTATGTCCTATGTCATATGAAGAAACAGTGGTACCCGAATTACGAAGACATGTTACAAACGTTGTTCTAAGTCCGTTGTCTTCATATGTACATGTATTTACACCTTGTCCCATCGAATTGCTAGGCATTGGAGGTGCTGAATTATAAACATTATACGCAGAGGTGGTAAGATTGGTAAAACAACAAGGAGAGTTTATCAACGAATCATTATTGTCATAACAAGGTTTACAAGTTGGGACCGAGCACGCTTGGGGTTTTACATATTCTTCGACCGAAGCAATATTTCTATCGAAGCAAAGGTTGCCAAGCGTATATTTATCAATGTTGGCCAAGATTATATCGGGTGAATTCTTATATACCGTATCCATAACTTGATTCGCTAAAGTAATCTCCACAATACCATATTTTTCCTTAATTGATGCCTTATCGACCAACGGAATTCTTTGTGAGTAATTCTTTTCTTGGGCCATTAAAACATCCATCGAGTATTTTGTTTTATCTAGTGGAGGTGTTAGGGGTTGAATTTTCAAGATAATTTTTGCTTTAATGGTATCATTATCCCCAATTTGCCCCAATTTATTAATTAACCCATCGCTCATAACGCCATATATTTGTTTTTTTGCAGCCCGTTCATTTTGCTCAAGGTTAAATAAATCACTGCCTGTTTTTATCAGGGGAGAATTTGATTCTAAAGAAAGCACTCCAGTATTTAAAATCTTTCGGACCGTTATTGTATCTCCCGGCATGGAAAATGGATGTATGACCCTTTCCTCATTTACTATGACAGCTGAACCTGCCGATGTGGTTGATGATGACGAGAAAACACTATTAATAAGTAAAAAACAACCTATGATCCCCAAAATTCCTGGTAGAACTATTTTGATAATTTTCATAATATTTTCCTCAACAATTTGGTGAAATGTTATTATTTATGTATCTGGTGCTGAAACGGCATCAGTGCGGGGGGCCTTCTTAAGCTCTTTACGGGGATTAAAGGGCTCCCTTTTGTCTATAAAGTCATGTAAATCCTGGCATATGATTACCCTCCTTTCCAAATGAAAAGAAAAGGTGTTTGCCATTGATTTTATTCCTTTGTTAAGAACACAAAGGACATTTAAAATGATAGACAAATATTTTTAAAACGCAATACTTTTCGACGTCAACTTTTTTTAAAAACTTCATCTAATTGGTGTGGTTCACTCCAGAGGCTGGTAGATAAAATGATGGAAAGAATATCCTGTTGTTGGTAGGTAATTTTATATTCCATGAGAACCTTAAGCTCCTATTGCATGGTTAGGATATTCTTCACCCTCTAACATATATTCTTGTAATCAACATAAAAATGACTTTTTTTTCACTTTTTAAAATCCCTTGTCTTGGCGGCAAATAGAGGGAGAGAAGGCAATGATTCATTCCCTATTTATAAACCACATTCGAGGTTAAGCCCTTAAATAAATGGGTTATAAAAACGCTGTTTATTACTTTTTAATCAGACCTTTCCAACACTCTTTTTCCAAACACCTTGATTTTTCGATTCAGCCCCACCTACCGAAAAATATGAGCAGTATAAAAAGCTAACGCCGCCCCCGAAGGAGACGGCGTCGACAAAATCACAATGAAAGTCAAATTATTTTTTAAATTCACCATTAACAATCCACACGACCGTTTTCAAGCCGCACAATCCAGCGGCCACGATCAAAACCCCGAACAAAGGCACGAACACCGTTGAGCAGAGGGCCATGCCCAAAGCCCCGCCGAAAAGGTCCGCGGCATATAAAATCCCGGCGGGAGTGTTTTTTCTCGAAACGAATTGGGCGCCGCATAAAACGCCGATCCCAAGGTGGGAGCAAAAAAACAAAAGCGCCGGAGCACAGTGTATAATTGCCAAAATTCCAAGGGACGCGCCGCAATACAGACCGATAACAAGGTCCGAGTGCCGAAGGCGTTTGAAAAGCGTCCCCAGAAAAAATCCGCACGTGAGCATGATAAGCAGAAGCGAAATGCGCGAATACAACAATCCATACGTTGACTGATACAAAAGCAGGAGCGCCACGGAATACACGCCCGCGGCAAAACCGGTGCTGCCGATGGAAAGGACGTCTCTGGTCCTGGGGAGCGTGCTGATTAACACGATGAAAAGCGCGCCGAGAATCGCGGCAACAAGCAGGGAGGCGCTTTTGAAGAGTTCCATCCACAGCCTGAGTCCAAGCAAGAGGCTGAAGGGTTTGTTCGTCGTATTGATCGGCGACTCCGCCGATATCCTGTTCGCTTCGGTTTTTTGCCGGGCGGTAACGGCCGGAATAGTCATGGATTCAAGATACTGTGTTTTAACGAGAGGTTTCCAGGATGCGGAAAACGGTTTGTCCGATGCCATGAACGTATAAACTTCCCCGGGAAATACGAGGACGCTGCTGAACACGGCGTTCAAGGTTCCGTAGAGCACGTCGTAAAGCCGTTTTTCCGAAGGGCCCATGTAATTTTCGCTGAATGGCAGCGTAAAGGAAAAAACTCCCGAATCCGGCATCAGGGACTTCATATGCCTGAAAAAGGAAATCGTATAAAATCTGCTCCCCGCGGTTGTTTGCGGAATCGTGGCTCCAAGAAAAATTACATCGTAGCGTTTGGAAGTTCTGAATGTTTCCGGAGCGGTAATAATGCTTCCCAAAGTCGCTATACGGGGTTCCGATTCTATGCGGTCAACGGACAGTCCCGCGTATTTGGCCAGTTCCGTGCAATGTCCTTTGTCAAAAATTACAAGAATTGTATGGTGGGACTGTCTCTGGGCCATGGGAACATGCACGGCCTGTTCGAGAAAAGGCTTTTCCATCGTGGACTTATACACTGCCCCGTTGAGCATGATCGTCGTGTCGCCGGCCCCTTGTATAACGGCTATTTCTCCTTCCCGGCCATAGACAATATGCGAAAAAGGGAAATTGTATTTCCAATGCATCGTGCGGGAGTCCATTGCAACCATAAGCGCAATAACGGCAAGCGCCGGCAGTACATATCTTTTCTTTAGGCCGATTATTATAAGGAGTGGAACATAAGCGCAAATAAGAATAATGATGTTTTTGCCGTATAATACAACACTTATGAAGGTGATAAACGATCCGGCAAGGGCGCCCAGGCTTTCGAAGCCATAAGGATTGGCAGGCTGACGCAGGAATTTTGAAATGTTCCCGAACACGTATCCGTTTAGAAAAGCAAACGGCGCTTCAGTCAATAATAGTAGTATTAAAACAGAAAAAGGCCCGATAAGCTCGCCGGGCATGAAAAACAGCCGGCTTGCCCGAATTCCGAAAGCTCCGGCCCCTGCCAGAACAATAAGCAAAAGGGCCGAAAAACCCGTGTTGGGGAAGCGGATTTTTTGGCCGATCACGCTCCCCAAACCAGTGGCCATAAGCCATACAGACAGGATAAGCCCGATAATGAATTCATTGCCTGAAAAAACGGCCAGATATTCACGAATGAAAATACACTGCACGGCGGCTGACAGAAGGCCTGCGGCACAGATAAACAAAGAAAAGTTGTCACTTTTCCTGAAAATGGATTGCACGGTACCGTTTCACCGATGCGGTTTTCCAGCCGTCTATCGGCATACCGCCTTTCATCGAAAGGTGTTCAAGAAAATCTATTTTATCCGGGAGTTGTTCCCACACCTGCGGTAGAAACGTTGATTGATGAAAACCGCTTTGAAGAATAATGCCGTCCTGGCCGGGGACCAGTTTGCTCAAAAGGTCTTGCGGGTCTTTGTATTCTAATGGTTCGGGGGGCGTAAGCACCGAAATTTCAATGCGAATGCCGGAAAGTTCATCGGGAGTGACTTCGGGAAAGCGCGGGTCGCTTTGCGCAGCATTTTTCGCATTATCGATGACCGCCTCAAACAACGGCTTTATACCTTCAATATAGCCGATGCACCCACGTAAATTTCCTGATTTTGTTAGGGTTACAAAGCACCCCTGGTTCTTTTTTGATATTTCCGGCGGATTTGTTGGTTTAGGCATTGGTTTGCCCTTCACACAAGCCTCAAGACTTTGTCGCGCAAGAACAAGGAGAAAAGCTTTCACATCTGAAGGAAGATCGTGTTGCTTTGATTGGGTTCCATGAAAAGCGATATTGGATGAGGATGATGCCTCGCTGGAAGCATTGGAGGATGCATTGCTGTTGAACGACACCATAAGACATGCCCCTGTAAATAAAGAAGTTATCGAAGATAATGAGCATACGGAACGCATGGAAATGATCCTATAAAAAATATGTATTAAAAGATTCGATTTCATAAATATAATAGATTTTGTGTATAATAGCCCGAACCAATTTTTTGCCGGAGGGTCTTTTGCCGTGTAAAAAGTTTTAAAGTCCTTTAAAAAAAATTCCGATACACTATAATAAGATCAGAAATCAAACCCGATACAAAGGAAAGGGGTGATAATAAAAAAGAATTAAGTTTCTCGTTTCATGATTTACTAATCCCCTGAATGGCAGGGATGCCAGAATTACCATGAATGATGTCTGCGCATGGATATCATTCGCAACAAGGAGGTTTTCAAATGCGTATTAACCATAACATCTCATCCATGATCACGCAGAGTTCACTGTATCAAGTGAACCAGGCCATGTCCAGCTCATTGGAGAAATTGTCCACCGGTCTTAGGATCAACCGCGCCAGCGACGATGCCGCGGGTCTCGGCGTTTCCGAAAACCTGCGGACGCAGGTAAACGGCACCGCGCAGGCCACGTCAAACGCCCAGGACGGCATTGCCCTTTTAAACGTCGCGGAAGGAGCCGCAAACGAAGTCTCCGCGATACTTCAACGTATGCGCGAACTCGCGGTGCAATCCGCGAACGACACCCTGACCTCGACGGAACGTTCTTATACTAATTCGGAATTCCAGGCTCTGTCGAGTGAAATAGACCGTATTGCCACGGTCACGAACTATAACCGTCAGGAACTGCTCTCAACCACGGCCGGAAGGTTCGGTCTGAGTACCGGCGCGGGTTCAGGCGCCGTCCTGTGGGTCGACGCCAATAATGTCGTGGGTACCGACAGTATTACCATAACCATTGACACATTGACCACCGGAGCGATAGGAATAGGTACTTATGGTGGTGTGGCAACGGCAACCATGTCGTACCTTACGAGCCAGATATCGGCTACTAATGCGATCAGTTCATTGGATGCCGCGATCAACAGCGTCAACACGATGCGTTCGAACATGGGCGCCTATGTAAACAGGCTCGAACACGCGATCAATAACCTGAATGTCAGCAACACCAACCAGCAGGCCGCTGAATCCCAGATCAGGGACGTTGATTTTGCGTCGGAAACCGCCCAGTATACGAGGAACCAGATTCTCATGCAATCCGCCACGGCGATGCTTGCCCAGGCCAATGCGGTTCCTCAGAGCGTGCTGACGTTGCTCAAGTAATTGAAGCGGTGATTTTAGAGCAAAAAGGAAGCGGACTTGCCGCTTCCTTTTTTTTGTAGGGCCATGGCGCGCCATGCCCCTACAATAATTCCAGAATATTTTTTATCCGGTGTGAATAGGTGTGTTCGCCATTGATACGCATTTGCGCTGCGGTGATAATTGATCTTCGCGCATTTTCATGGGCAAGGTAATAACGGATTTTCTCCTTTAAATCAGTAAGGTTCTCATAGATAATCGCTTCCTTCGGCACATCGAACAGATCCCGCAGGTCTTTCTGGCCATCAGAAAGAACAAAACTTCCCGCCAGCGGTATGTCAAAAACGCGTTGATTGACGGCAGAGGGCATCTGACAGCTTGTTGTATTGACATTTATGCATATTTTGCCGTAGGTATCGCGAAGACTACTCCTGTAATCAACGTTGGGATGGGTTATAATCCCCGGCCCCAGCAAATGCTTCCAGCCTTCAGGGTCACCGAACATTTCGATGCCCTGGTCCATAAGACCGGCGATGACATGTTTCCTTTTTTTCATGCTTGCCACGTGAATAATGTAGGCGCACAGCCAGGTGTGGTTCTTGTGGTCATTAAAAGGGAGCCTGACGCAAAGTTTTTGCGCCAGGTCAACCAGGGCGTTTTCAACGGAATACCGAGGGTCCGCAAGCAGATTGTCGGAGGCTTGTTCAACGAGAGGTTCAAGGGAATCCGACCATAGGAATTTGTCCTTTATGTTGCCCGCGAACGCGTCGACCATCGCGGTGCCCACAAATCCAAGCGATACCGAAGGCTTGACGGCGGGGGACGTCCGCGAAAACAGCGCCGGGGATGATGCCAGGGGCAGATATGACACTTTTGCAAAGCCCGATTTTTCAAGAAACTTTAAATAGGATTTTTCCCATGATATGGCGATCATGTTTTTTTTTATGGAAAGCGGTTTATTCACGACGATCGGCCGCGGGTCATCGACAAACCAGACGACAACGGGAACGCCGAAGCGCCCGGTAATATCGGCGAACGCGGTGTTACCGTCAAACCCCTTCATGTTGATGGAAATAATAAACGAGGGCCGTTTCTCCTGAATAAGCCGCATGAGCTTGTCTTCATAATCCATGCTTAAAATATGGTCA
Source organism: Chitinivibrionales bacterium (assembly GCA_049684795.1). Lineage (GTDB taxonomy): Bacteria > Fibrobacterota > Chitinivibrionia > Chitinivibrionales > FEN-1185 > JBAVGL01. The sequence continues at coordinate 7,959 of JBAVGL010000224.1, forward strand.
TTATAAGCAAAAAGCGCTGGTTCTATATCATTGGCCATGAGGGCGCTTCGCACTTCTTCTTCGAGGAAAAAGTTCCCGTAGAGCATGATCGCCGAGGTTTTTTTATGAACAGGAGACGATGGGCGGCCTGGTTTATCGATGAAGAACCGCGCCACAAGAGGTTCGTAGAATTTTCTATTGATATCAAACGACGCGGGGTGCTTTACAATCTGCAATAAATGAGCATGTCCCCTGAGCAGCGACGGAATGGCGGCAGTGTCCGATGAAGCGGAAATATAAACGATTGTGTTGGAAAGACCTGAAAAGAGCTCCTTGCAACGTGCAATAAATGCGTCATAATATTCAATGACGACAAGCACGGATGTCGGCGGAATATTTTTTATTTTCCGCTCAAGGTGGTATCCGAGGCCAAATCCCGCGAAGACGATGCAATCGCCCCAGAAACTCAGATCATCGAAGTACCCGGCCTCGACCGATGGGTCAACCGTCGAATGAATGTGCCTGATACCCTTGCCGGGTAAGGAAACCCGCGCGGACAGCATGCCGTTTTGAGCGGTAAACAGTTGTAAAGATTCCTGCATGATATTAGTTTATTCCCATGATCGGTTTATTAACGGAAATATCAGGTTTTGCCCGGACCGGCGATTATGCCGACGCCGCGCTCAAGCTCAATCAGTGCATCCTCCGCCTGCAATCGCATGTGCGCAATAACGCCGCAAACGGGCAACTGAAGAAGCACACTGCAAAAATAAACTATTCCCTTGAGACAATGTTTTTAATGCTCAAGAACAATGACTGGATCGCGCTTGCCGATATCATCGATTTCGAGTTTATTCCGCTCTGGAAAGAGGTTTTTCCGGAAGAATTAGGGTCCCCGTGATTTTAATGCCTCATGGAGCGCTTGGGATAATTCGTTGATCTCAAAAGGTTTCTGGATGTACCCCGCGATCCCTTTGGAAATGATCTGTTGCGTGTCGGTAACAAGACTGTACCCCGAAGAAATGAGTATTCGCGCGTTGGGATTCAGCTTTTTTAAGAATTTAACGCAATCACCGCCCCCCATTCGCGGCATGATCATATCGACGATGATCGCGTCGGTTTCCTTGTGGTGGTCCTTGTAATATTCGATCCCCGAAATGCCGTCCTGCCGGATGACCACGGCATACCCCAGGCTTTCCAGCATTTCCTTTACCATGCATTGGATATTTTCCTCATCGTCAATTACGAGTACTGTTCCGGAGCCTTTTTTAATCTCTCCATGGCCTTCGGCGTGAGTGGTTTCCGCCGTGATGTCCAGCGGCATGAAGATGCTGAACGCGGTCCCTTTTTTCATTGCGCTTTCCACTTCAATGAGACCGTTATGGCTTTTTATCGTTCCATAGACGCTGGCAAGACCGAGGCCGGTGCCTTTGCCGGGGCCTTTGGTGGTAAAAAACGGTTCGAATACGCGCAGTTTCGTTCTTTCATCCATCCCGCACCCCGTGTCGGACACCACGATGCGCAGACGGTTTTCGTAGCGAACAGCGTCCGGACGCGGTCCCGCCAATTCCTCGGCCTGCCCGACGACGTCAGTTGCAAATGTCAATGTACCGCCGTCGGGCATGGCGTCCCGTGCGTTGAGCGCAAGGTTAAGCAGCGCGTTTTGCAGTTGCATGTAATCGCCCTTAACGGTCGCCGGGGATGCGTTGAGCCTTTCCACGATGCGTATCTTCTTGTCAATGGTATGCTCCAGCAGCCCGACGACGCTGCGGATCACCTCGTTCATGTCGAGGGAAACTATTTTGTAATTGCCCTTCCGGGCGAACGCCAGCAGCTGCCCGGTAAGGCCGGCCGCACGTTTTGAACTTTCGATGACCATCGTGAGGTTGTGCTTTATGTCCGGCCTGCCATCGCCCAGACGCATTTCCACGAGTTGCGCCGATCCCAGGATGATGCCGAGCATATTGTTGAAATCATGGGCGATGCCGCCGGCAAGTTGCCCGAACGCTTCCATTTTTTGCGAGTGCCGCAGCTTTTCCTCCGAAGATTTCAATTCTTCTTCGGTGCGTTTCTGCGCCGTAATGTCGCGGGAAATGCCCCAGGTGCCGAGGATGTTCCGGTCGCGGTCCCATAGGGGAAATTTGCTGGTTAAGAACCACATGACGCGTCCGTCCGGCATGGGTTCCTTCTCTTCGAGCCCGATGAGGGGTTTACCCGTGAGCATGATTTCTTTTTCGTTTTCGAAAAATGTCCGGGCGTGCTCCTCGGCAAAAAAATCAAAATCGGTTTTTCCCACGGCTTTCGCGGGATCGTCCAGCAAATAAACCTTTTCGGCAAGCGCCTTATTGACCAGTAAAAAGCGTGAATCACGGTCCTTGAAGAAAACGGCATCGGGCAGGTTTTCCATGAGCGCGCCCAAAAGTATTGAGGACTGTTCTAAATCGAAATTATTCCCAATAAATTTTGAAAACAAACCCATGGAAGATTCCTTTTCCCCGCGCATTCGATTATCGTATTTGTAGGGAGGTCTTGAAAATCACCGATATTCGTATATTGAATAATTATAACGCATGGTAGGGAAAGTGACAATGATATTATCGGGCCGTTTCGCGTTGCAGGAGATTTTAAACAAAGGAAATTTTATAAAATAGCGCCTGATGCCATTAAAATACCTTTACATGAGGGGCCGCCGGCGGCCCCTCATGCAAAGATTAAAATCTTACCTGATAACATTAAGCATCTGGGCTTTTCCGGTGCTCTGGGCCCGGACAACATACAGACCGTTGGCCAGCTTGCCGCCTTCGGCGCATCGCACGCCGTTAATATTGTAAACGGCGGCGGATTTTGTGACTCCGGTCAGTAAACCATTTTTTGACGGCGTGATAGCGCGCTGCATAAGTTTTGAATCGTTAGGTTCGACGTTTGTTCCTGCAGCCATTATATATGCTTGCACGAAAGCGCCATCCGTGGTAAGATCGGAAGCGGTCCAAGGACCGGTTGAGCTGGCGGTCTTTTGAAACGCGGCCGCGCCGCCCTCGTCCTGGCACTCAACTCCCCAGTTCGTGGAACCGATGGTATTCGCATTAAGGAAATTATACCACGTCGTGGTTGCCGGAAGGTTGAGCGGGGATCCTCCGCTTGCATTGCACGTGCCGTATTCGGTGATGAAAATCGCGCAACCCTTGCTTATCGCGGTCGTTATGCCGGGACCAAAACTGGCCTCGGAGTGGCTCGCCGCGTAAAAGTGCATGGAATAGGCGATGTTCGTGTAATCGGTAATGGGGTCCGCCGCGGCCAGTTGAGGTTCCTGGTCCCATTGCGGGTTGCCGCAAATGATGATATTATTGGCGTCAATGGCGCGTATGGCGGCTATTACCGTTTCCATATAGGGTTTGATTTGCGACCATGCAACGGTTGGTTCGTTCCACGGTTCATACATGATATTGGGATAGGTATGCCACTGCGTGGCAACGGTTTTAAAGAATGCCGCGGTGGTGGAAGCGGTGGTGGCCGATCCGCCATGCCAATCGACAATGACGTATATTCCGTTATCGATGCACGCCTGAATGACGGCGTTAATCTGGGTCATCGGGATGGTGCCGTTGGGCTGGTAGGGCATTCGAATGGCTGTGCATTTCCAGTCCTGAGCAAGATGGTTGATGCAGCTTGCATTGTAAAAAGCATATCCGCACGCATTAGTCCAGCCGTACATCGACATTCCGCGCATCTGAACGGGTTGGCCGCTTGAACCGCAAATATGGCCGGATTTAACGCTGAGTTGGCCATGTATGGCCGCCTTCGTCTGGCCGAAGCCTAAGGAAACAAAGGCCAGGCCAACGAGCCCGACTAAAAAGATTTTTGAAAAATCCCGCACCTTGAAGCAGTGCGAATTCAATAATTTGAATGAAAACATACTGAACCCCTTTCAAAAAGGTTTTGGTTAAAAATCCAACTTTTACTTAAAACAATTAAACCGATTAAATTGCATGTTATTTATTCCTTTTCTCCTTTCTCATGAATAATAGAGTTTAAAAAGTTTAAAGATCAACGTCTTTAAGAAATTTTCCTCCTCCTTCCATCTATTTGAAAACAAGCAACTTGTCGTCCGGCCTCTGGTTCATGTAGCACAATTTGATCCAGTCGGCGCTCAGGTCGATACTGGAAACGCGGACTTCGTCGATCATGCCGTTGAAGAAATAATCAACCAGGTCCGTCCTTCTTCCTATTTTAAAATCATCGCCCGTGTACCGGGCGAAAACGTTCGTCTCGACCCACGGGGTATTGTTGGTGCATACTCCGTTGACATAAAGGTATTCATTAGCCCCTGACCGGACCCCCGCAAGGTGCGTCCATGTTCGTGCGGTCCCCGGAGAATTCGTTATTTCCCAGCCGGTCAGGTCCTTGTATTCGTTGAATTGCCAATTGTTGTTTTTCCTGATCTCCAGATTATACTGGGTGTTGCCCTTGGAGGCGATGATGTGATAGTTCATATCCAGCGTGTCGGCGTATACCCATGCGGACACGCAATAATAGCCGTTCTTGGGGAAATTCATTTTGCCGTTGGCCGTGCCCATCATTTGCAAATAGGTGGAAGACCCGTCAAAGGACTGCGCGATTCCAATCGTTCCCGGAGCGGTGGCGCTCTGGCCGAAGCGCGTGCCGTCATATTTATTATACGTGGCGTCGCGAACGGGAGCGTTCGGCTGGTCGTTCATGTGCCATACTCCCTGAAAACCGTTTGCCGTGTCGAAGACCGCGGCGCCGTTTGAAGCGCTCGCGGCCGACGGGTTGCCCCAGTACATGGTGATGCAGTGGCCGCTGTCATTTCCAAAAACCGTATCAACTTTCACCCATAGTTCCGCCGCGCCGCCGGTTCCGGCGGCGGGAGTCCACCGTTCGATCTGGTAGGAAAGGACGGTATTGTCCTGTTTCGCGAACCGAATGTCGTTTCCGTTGGACTGGGCCTCGGAAAAATCAAAATTGTTATTTGTCAATCTAACCAGGACCGGAAAGTTCGAAACATTGCCCGTGATGCCGGCGCCCGATGCTCCGGTGTTGAAAAAAAGGCGCCGCGCGTAGAGCCAGGCGGGATTATACACGAACGTGGTCGTGCCGGACGTGACCGTAATATTATACCTGATCGGCCGCGGCGCAGGGTCGTCTTCCGCCGAATGGCAGAGCACCGGCAGTATTCCCGCCGGGACGGAATCAATTTCAACAAAACCGGAATTATTAACCAGCGACGCCCCCATGGTCGTGCCAGGAACAAACACATAACCGATCTTGTCGGGCGCCGACACTTTCAGGACGCCCGGTTTGCGCAGCGTGTCGGTGCTGACCGCCACCTCCTGGCTGTCTTTTCCGGAATTGATCCCTTCAATCAATAATCTGCTTCCATCCGCGGGCCCAAAGGCCTGAATATTGTAGGTCCCTTGTTTGGGAAGGTTGAACCGATAATTGCCGTTGGAATCCGCCGTGTCGACCAGAACCTTGGACCCGGAATCATTGGTTTCCGGATCATAATCGGAAGGGATCAACAGCACCCGCGCTTTGACTGGGGCTTTCCCGTCGGAAGTGACGATTTTTCCAATGACCACGCCATTGCCGACATCCGAACCGCCTCCGCCGGCAAGTTGATTTATCGCGCAGCGAAGAAACAGAAGCGTGCCGATCAACAAAATAGACATTTTGAAGAATCGCATATTCATCATTAATTACCCTTTTCAGACTTCGAACGCGGCAAAAGCTGAAACCCCGCGAAACAGACCATTTCCGGATTTTTGCAATCTTTCGCCAAGGACAATAAACGTTTCCGGAAATGATAAAATTCCGTCTTAAACTCATTATACAGTTCTTTTGAAACAAGCAAGGTGGACGATGAGAAATTCCTATCTTCCTTTTTGACGGTTTCAATCGCATCTACGCATTGTTCAAGCGTTACTTTATGATATTTAGGAATGATTGCCGAATCGACTTCCGGGTCGGTGGCGATAACCGCGTCGACCGTGCGATAAAGACCGTCTTTTTCGCGTTGAATAAACCCGTTCTTAAACAAAAACATGACCGCTTCCTTTGCCTGTGAAGAGGAAATACGCGGGATGCATCTTCGGGCCAAAACAGCGTAATCATCGTGAAAATCGCAAATGGTAACCAGTTCCCTTATCACCGGATAATACCATTTATCAAAAAAATGGAGCTTTTCATCCTGGATTTTATGTTCTTCTTTAATAATACGAAGCGATAGCAATTGTTTAAGACATTTTTCCTTTAAAGAAGGTTTTTTGGCGTTGTTGAAGGAAATAAGCGCCTCAAAATACCTGGTCTCTTTATTGCCGAGACCCAGATAAGCCGTTAATAAAGGAACGAAATCTTCCGAAAGGTTTCGTTGCCTCGTAAGAATGCGGGGAAGAAAATTATGGCTTTGAACGCCCATTTCGCGCGAAAAAGCCCTGTATGAAAATCTCCGGCGTTTGGATTTTAAATGGTTAAAACAATCATCGAGATACTCCCGATAATCAAAGTAGTCAAAAATGGCAATGGTGTCTTTAGCGACTTTCATAATTTATAAATATACCTAAAAAATTTAATTATTGCAGAAATATTTTTGATTTAACAGATTTATTTTGGTTCCACAAAATGCCTTTTTTTGCATATTTTTTTAAAATTGATGGAATCATCAGTATATGGAAAGGTAACAAATTGGTTCCACAGGTTAGGGAAATAGTGTTAAAGGGGTAATCAACGGCCTTGCGGTGATTATCTGCGTAAAACATTAAACTGGCGCATTGCTATTTTTGACAAATATGCACAATAATAGCTATATTAATGATTGTTATCGGATTTCCAACAGCTCGTTTTGAGCAAGGAAATGTAAGCCATGAGAAAAAATCCGTCGGCAATAATCACCGGAATATTATTAATTTCGTGCAGTCCGGACATCTATGTTAATTATAAATCCCTAAATCCCAATAAACTTGCTTTAGCGATAGTTTTCACTGCAACAAACGTTGCTGTGACAAAAAATATTGAAAAAGACGCTGGTGATTTAAATGATCTTGGCGGCCAAATACGAACTGCGCTTATTGCTGATTGCAAAAGCAATACGAAATTCAGGGAAATAAGCGCTGACGATCTGCAATCTACGGTGGGTTTCAAAAAAACATCGCATGAAACCCGTTCCGGTGAAAAATATGAAACGTTCTTGCCGGATTCCGGAACTGAAATAAGTTTGGTGAGTAAAAAGCCGGATTTTATTCTTTTCATCGGCGATCTGAAATTGGCGAAGAATAATAAAGTATATTTTTACGGCGGACCCGGCGTTAAGCCTTCTATTGATATACGAACGGGATGCATTAATATGGATGCAGCCATTGCGTTGTGGGACAATATGGGCAAACGGCTGATAAAGCATGATTATGTGCATGTGCATGATTGTGATGACGATGGCAAGGATCTTACAGTCAATTCAACGGAATTCATTCAAGAGGTTTTTAAGGATTCCCCCTTTGAAATTAAAATAATGGATTCAAGGGATTTTAAATAAAAGAAATTTTTTTGAAATGGCGCCCGATGCCACCAAACCTGACTATCTCCATCTCCAAACAATCTTTAACATCTGTACTTCGGTCCTCATTAAATCCCCAGCATTTTTCGATACGCATCTTCAAGCCTTTTTGTGAAACCTTTCCCGTCGCACAAAACCGATTGCGACATCCGGGCGCGCAGATCTTGGCGCATGCTTTGCAGGACGTTGGGTGAAGACGCCAGTTGCCGTGCGATGGCAATATACTCATCGGGCGTTTGCGCGATGCAATCGGTCACCCCCGCCGCCGATAAAATGCTCGAGACCATGCGGCCCGCATGCCGGTCGCCGCACAAGGTCACGACCGGGACGCCCATCCACAAGGACTCGCAGGCCGTCGTATGCCCGCTCCAGGGGAAAGTGTCGAGGGCAATGTCGATATCGTGATAGAGCGCCAGATGGCCGCCCGGGGGGAGGGTGTTGCGCATGTCAATGCGCTGGCGCGGTATTCCCCTGGTTTCGAATTCCGCGTATAAGCGCTCCCGCACGCCGCCAACCAGCGTGTTTCGTATGATGCATAAACGAGACGATATAACCGTATGAAGGAGTTTGCTCCACAGGTCAATGACCTGCTCATTAAGCCGGGCAAGCGTATGCAGGGACCCGAAGGTGATGTGGCCCGCTTGTTGGGCGGGCAAGGCATTTACAGGCGGTGAGTTTTCGTAGGGCATAAAGGCGCAGAAGCAGTCGTCAAGGCGCACGAGCTTTTCAACATAAAAACGATCGTGTCCGGCGGGATCGACCACCATGTCGGACAGATAATAATCAACCGCCGACAGTCCGGTAGTGTTCGGATAACCAAGGTAGGAAACCTGTACTGGCGCGGGCTTTTTCGCGAAGACAAGGAGCCTGTTGCGGGCGGTATGGCCCGAAAGATCGACGAGGATGTCGATTTCATCGTTCTTAATCAGCCCCGCCACCTGATCGTCCGAAGCATGGGAAATGTCATGCCATTGAAAGGCAAGTTTTTTTGTTTTTTCAGTAATTTCATCGGATCTAGCAACGTCAGAGTAGCAGCAAATCTCAAAACCGTCCCTGTCATGAAAACGCAGCATCGGCTCGATAAAACGCGAAACGGGATGCATGCAAAAATCCGGAGAAACATAGCCGATGCGAATTTTCTTTCGTGCTCTGATGAAAGCGGCGTTGGGCGCTTGTCCGGCTTGCGGCGAACAGAATATTTTGCCAAATCCTGCGTGTTCTTCATACAGGCGCTCCGGCGAATATGCCGGGTTGTAGTTCAAGCACAGGAGAAGATTGCTGTAAGCCATGGCGTATGCCATGGCATTTTTATTATCGGAAAGTCCTAAAATCTTTCTGTAGCAGTTTTCCGCCTCAGTAAAGTTACCGATGGTTTGCAATGCCTCACCCAGATTAGTCAAGGCCTCGGCGGAAATAGGCTTTACGCTAAGCGCCGCTTCATAGCACGTGATTGCCTCATCAAAATTATTTGTTTCCCTGAGGCAATTGCCCATGTTGTAATACGCTTCAAAAAAACTGGGGTTGCGCCGGAGGGCTTCCTTAAACGAACTAATTGCGGCATTAAAATCCCCCGCGGCGCTTTGCGCATTCCCAAGGTTGGACCAGGCTTCGACAAAGTTATCGTCAAGCCGGACAGCTTCCTGGAAATACGAGATCGCTTCATTAAATTTTCCCATGCGTGCACAGACAAGGCCGGCTGCGTTGTGTGAAGGCGAATAGTCCGGTTTTATGCGCAGGGCTTTTTGCAAATGTGTTAAAGAGGCCTCATAATCGCCTGTATTTTTAAAAACCTGGGCGATTTTCAGGAGCGCCTTCACATTGTCCGGATCAATCGACAGCACCCGCTGGTAGCATGCGAGCGCTTCTTTAAACGATTTATTTTCCTGTAAAGCATCGGCCCAATCGGAAATGAACAGCGGATTTGAAGGACGTTCGACACAGGCTTTTTTAAGCAGGTCGAGCGCCGATTCAAGGTCGCCGCGCTGCCGTAAGACCAGACCCAGAAGATGCAGGGCGTCGGGATTTCCGGGTTCGGCCCGGAGGAGGTCGCGGTAGATTTTTTCCGCATTGTCCAGGTCGCCTGCGCGATGGAGCGCCACTGCCTGGGAAAGGAGATCGGGGGTGGTCATGGTTGAGGTCAATTTACGTATGGTACTCAGCGTTGATTTTTATATAATCGTACGTCAAGTCGCACGTATGGGCGATCGCGCTGTGTGGCCCGAGCCCCAGATCGACGTCGATGGCCACGACCTTGCGGTCGAGTTTGTCATGGAGTTTCTGCGCAGGGAACGGGACCGGCCGGAGGTTTTTGCACACGGGCACCCCGCACAGTCTTACCACGAGCTTTTCCCTTGAAAAATCGGCCCCGGAATAGCCGATGGCGCACAGGATCCGGCCCCAGTTGGGGTCGTTGCCGAAAATGGCGGTCTTCACGAGATTGGAATTCGCGATGGCTTTCGCGGCGGCTTTGGCGTCGCCGTAGGTTTTTCCGCCGGCAACCGTCACTTCCACGCGCTTCGTTGCCCCTTCGCCGTCCTCGGCGATTTTGCGGCACAGCGTATTGCATACGGTAAAAAGGGCGCTTTCGAACCGGGACAGGTCCGCCGATGATTCAACGCGCACCCCCGACATTCCGTTGGCAAGCACGAGTGCCATGTCGTTCGTCGACGTATCGCCGTCCACGGTAAGATTATTAAACGTTGTGTCTACTACTCCTTTAACAACCTGGTTTAAAAGGGCCGCGTTGATTTTTACGTCCGTGGTCACGAAAGCGAGCATGGTCGCCATTTTCGGATGTATCATCCCCGACCCTTTTGCGCAACCGCCTATCCGGTATTTCCCCTTTCCCAGCGACATTTCGCAGGCGTATTCTTTTTTCCTCGTATCGGTGGTCATGATCGCCTGGGCGAAGCGCGTCCCTCCGGCGGGAGAAAGGGCCTTTGAAAGCCCGTGAATCGCCGAGAGGACGCTATTCATCGGAAGAAATTGGCCGATGACGCCGGTTGACGCAATAAGCACCGACGCAGGCGTCGCGTCCACGGTCGCGGCTACACTGCGCGCAATGGCGCGGGTGTCGGTCATTCCCTGCTCGCCGGTGCAGGCGTTCGCGTTTCCGCTGTTGCAGAAAATCGCGCGTATTGACGGACTCGGCAGCGCGCTTTCACACCAGTCAACCGATGATGCGCGCACGTTATTGGTGGTGAACGCGCCCGCCGACGAGCATTGGGTTTTGCTGACGATAAGCCCGACATCCGGGGCGCCCGACGTCTTGATCCCGGCCCTGAGCGCGGACGCAAAAAAACCGCGGGCGGCGGTTACGCCGCCTGAAACAGGCTTCACCATGGCATGGTTTTTTTTTGCATTTTTCATCGCCATACTCCGCCTTTCGGAGCTTTTTCAAATAATTCGAACGAACACCTATTGACAAATCAGTACCAAAACATATATTATTCGATAGTCCATAAAATAGATTTCCGGTTTAAGAATTTGCAAAAAGGAATTTCTCGTGGGACGCTTATTTTCCGCAATCGCCGGTACAATCGTCGTTGCACTCTCCATGGATGCGCGGCGACTGCCCGCCCAGGAATTGGTCTCCTTTTCCTCAAATCCTTCCCAGGAACGACCGTCATATTCGGCTAAAAATGACAACGCGCAGGGGGATAATACGGTCCTTTTGGCGTATTCTAAGAAATTGCGTCACCACCCGAAAGACAGCGCGCAAACCGCCGGAACGGATGAATCCGTTGAAGCCGGCAGTCCGGCCGCCGACAGCGCTTCGCTTTCGGCTGTGTCGAATAGTTACGCTCGACCGTCGCGGACCAAGGCCGAAATCAAGGATTCTCTCATGGTATTCACTCTATACAATCAAAATTATTTTACCTCCGAATATCTTGAAAAATTAGCCTATTTATGGTTTGACAAAGATTCACGGGGCCTTATCTGTCCGGGCAACGCGGCCATCGAAAAGCCCGACGGTAAGGACATTTATCAGCAATTCGACGAGGTTCATATTACCGTGTTCGGAAAAAATACGTATGCCGTCGGAGATACGGTTGACGTTATTCATTCGGACCGGTTCGTAAAATTCATGGGTAAAACCGCAAACCTTGTCCGCCGGGTCGCCAAGGCAAGGATCACCGCCGTTGAGACCACGCGGCTCACCGCGCTTATTTTCAAGGCCTGGGACATTATTTCCGAGGGAGACAGGGTCGACAAGACTTTTCGCATCCAGGGCCGGGAAATCGATACAATCACGGATCCCGGCTCAATTATCAAAGGCGCCGTTTTTGAACGGATTGAAGATACCGAAAGTCCGTATTTGTTCCAGACTTTTCTCTGCGATCGCGGCGCGCAAGACGGCGTGGTTTTTGGCGATCTTTTTTTTGTGTATTCAAACGGGACATCCACGGGGTCAGGGCGTCCCAGCTTGCTCGGTTGCGCGGTCAATGTCGGAGAAAAATCCAGCACCATTGCAATTGAAAAAATGTTCGTCAATTCCGTGCATCCCGGAGATACATTGTCGCTTATCGGACATATACGGTTTAAATGAGGAACGGTCATAGTACATGTCTAAATTTTTCCTCGCGCTCGGCCATTTTCTTATTTTCAGCAAAAAGCACAAAAGCCTGCGAGGAAGCATCGTATTTTTGTTCGCCAATTTTCTCCTTCTTGCAAGCATCGTTTTTATCCTGGAAATTGCCCTTATATTTCTTGGCATGGGGAATGTTTTTCTCCCCCTTACGCGCACGGTTTCGGATTTTTTGTCAGGGCTCGTGTTCCGGTGATGTTTCATTACTGTATGCTTTGTTTGTTCCTTGAGGGAAATTATTTTTAGTTACTCTTGGCTTATGAGCGACGATTTATTGTCGATCAAAAGGTAAGAGTAACTTACCTGCCCTCTGGCAGGTCGGTCCAGAGTACTTTCAATCTTTTTTCTTTTCACGGGACACTATGGCAATGTTTCGTTCCACGGTAGGCTACCCGAACGTTTTAGGCATGGTCATGGCCGGCGGCGAAGGTTCCCGGCTTCACCCGCTCACCAATGAGCGGGCTAAACCCGCCGTTTATTTCGGCGGGAAATACCGTATCATCGACTTCGTTTTGAACAATTTTCTCAATTCGGGGATATTTAAAATCAAGGTGCTGACCCAGTTCAAGTCCGATTCGCTCATTAAACACCTTATGTCGGGTTGGAACCTTAACCGGATGCTGGGCCAATATATTGATCCGGTCCCCGCGCAGATGCGGACCGGCAAAAACTGGTATATGGGCACCGCCGACGCCGTTTTCCAGAACATGAACCTCATTGAAGACGAGAACCCCGATTATATCGCGGTATTCGGCGCCGACCATATTTATAAAATGGATATTTCCCAGATGCTGGATTTCCACCGGAACGTCGGCGCCGTGGCAACCGTGTCCGCGATAGAAAAGCCGATCGAAGAGGCCATGGCCTTCGGCGTCATTGAAGTGGACAACAGCGGCCGGATGATCGGCTTCGAGGAAAAACCGAAAAACCCCAAACCGATTCCCACCAACCCTAAAATGGCGCTGATATCGATGGGAAATTATATTTTCAATAGAAAATTTCTGGTCCGCGAACTTTTCAACGACGCGTCCCTTATCGGTTCTTCCCATGACTTCGGGAAAGACGTCATTCCAAAAATATTCCATGACTATCCCATATATGTCTACGATTTCGCCCATAACCGCATCCCAGGGGAAACGCCGGAACAGAATGCCTATTGGAAAGACGTCGGCACTCTTGAGGCATATTTTGACGCCAACATGACCCTTCGGGACGTAGTCCCGGAAATCAACCTCTACAACGAGGCCTGGCCGGTCCGCACAGGGCCGGGGCAATCTCCTCCGGCAAAATTCGTTTTTTCGGGGGAAGGCGCCGAAAAGCGAAAGGGAGACGCAATCGATTCCATTGTCAGCGGGGGTTGCATAATAAGCGGCGGCCATGTTATCCGTTCCGTATTATCGCGCGGCGTACGCGTCCATAGTCTGGCGGTTGTTGAAGATTCAATTATTTTTCCGGATGTTGAGGTCAGTGAAAAGGCGCATATACGGCGGACAATTATCGACCGGGGGGTAAAAATCATGCCGAATGACAGGATCGGTTTTGACCTTGAGGCCGACAAAAAGCGGTTTGCCGTCAGTGATTCCGGAATAGTTGTAATATGTCAACCTTCAAAAAATCCTTTGTTGTAGGAACTTGCGGGTTACGCGTGCAATGATGTAATTTTCGTAAAGACGGGCGTTACACCGAAAAAGACGATTTACGCTTATGGTTCAAAAAAATTCATTTGTTTCTTGTAACGCCAGTTAAATCGCTTAAACAGATAGTGCTTTTTTCTTTTTTTTATTGTATAATACAATTAAGCGTTTAATTGCGGCGCCTTGCAAAACCGGCTTATAGGAAACAATTATGCTTCCACGATCGGAAATACTCTATTTCAGGGACATCAGCCGGTTCCGTGTCCTTACCGATGAGGAAGAGCGCGTGCTGGTAAAGTCGGTCCAGGAAAATAGAGCCGGCGCCGTGGACCATCTGATTACAAGCAATCTGCGTTTTGTCGTCAGCGTAGCGCGCCGCTACCGCGGACGCGGGCTGTCGTATCTTGAATTGATCAACGAAGGAAACCTGGGGCTTCTTAAGGCTTCAAAACGGTTTAATCTTAATATGAAAGTGAAATTCATTTCGTACGCGGTATGGTGGATACGCCAATCCATTCAAAAAGCGCTGTTTGAACAGCCCGGGCTTGTGCGGATACCGACCAACAAAATTGCCCTGGTAAATAAATTTAAGAAAGCCCTGGACAAAAACCTCGGCGATTATATTGAAACAATGGCAATGGATGATTTTAAGGGCTATGAACAGGAAATCCTCGATATCATGGACAAATTAAGGGGGATTTCGCTGGATGCGCCGATCGCCTCGCACGGCGCCATTGACGAGGAAAACACTAAAACGCTTCAGGACGTTATCGGTGAAAATCCCAACCAGGACACGGAAAGCGAACGTCGCGAACTGGGCAAAGTCATCGACAGCGTCCTGCAAAACGTGACGAGCCGTGAAGAGCGCATCCTCCGGATGTACTACGGCCTCAATTTTTCAAAACAATTCACGCTCGAAGAAATAGGCAAGGAACTCAAATTGACAAGAGAAAGGGTCCGCCTGATCAGGGACCGGTCGTTGCGCAAGCTTTTCAGGAACCCGGTTTCCCGCACAAAGCTGGCTCTGTTTCTCAGCGCTTCCATGGAATAATCCGCTTTCAAAACCTCTATTTTTCGCCTTTTTAAAATATTTCCCCGATTCCTCGAACAAAAACTAATTAGTAAATTTTAAAATTTTACTTACGGCAATTGAAATATTTTATTATTTTGAATTGTACGCCCTTAAGCAGGTTAGTTAAAGAGTGAAGATTTTTACCCGGAGGTCCTTATTTCGGAATTGCTTGACTTAATTACCACGCCCCTTGCCGGGCAGAACCCCATGGGCGAGAACATCAATTACGACGGTGATTTCGATGTCCTCAAGGCGGAGCTGGGTAAGCTGGGCTCCATTGACTACGGACTTGTCGAGAACACCTGTAAAAAACTGCTCAAGGAAAAATCCAAAGACATCAGGGTACTGTGTTTTTTAAGCTTTGTCGTTTTGAAAAATGAACAGTGGGGCGCTTTTGCCGACGTCTTTGATGGTTTCGTCAAACTCGCCGAGCAGAATTATGACGCCATGTTTCCCGATCGTCCGCGCGCGAAACAGATGGCGATCCAATGGCTGGCCGAACCGCGCTATAACGATTGTCTCGCGAACAAGCCCGAAGAAAAAGACTATGACAATATCAGCCGGCTCCTGCAGGCATTGACAAAACTCAAGGTCATTTGTGAACAAAAATTCCCGGAAGGCTCCCCGTTTCCGTCCGGTCTTTACAGCGCCGTGATTGCCTGGGAAAAGCAATGCAAACCAAAGCCCAAAGTCGAAAGCGCCGCCGCGGCCGGCGCGTCAGCGGCTTCACAGGAGGCGATGGAAACTCCCAAACAGGCCCAGACAACCGGAAAAAAAATCGCGCGGTTTCTTATCGAAAAAGAGCCCGACAAAATCATGGGCTATCGCCTGATGCGCGCTCTTCGCTGGGACCTTTTGGAAAAGGCCCCTCCGGCCGAAAACGGAAGGACCTTGCTTGCTCCGCCCGCTCCGGAACTTTTGCCCGGACTTCAGAACGTTTTGACGGCCAAGGACTTTAAATCGGCCCTTGACAAGGCAGAAACGGCGTTTGCAGCGGGCACGAACCATTTCTGCCTCGCACTGCAAAGGGTCTCGGCCCTTGCCTGCAAAAACCTCGGCGGGGCCTATTTGGATTTGCAGCGCGCAATCCATTTTGAAACGGGAATGCTGATCAAGCGGTTCCCCGAACTGCTCGCGTTATCATTTTCAGACGGCACTCCGATGTGTGACGACGCCACGAAAGACTGGATCGCTTCCGAGGTGCAGCCCCAATTCTCAGGCTCCATGCCCGGCGACGGAACGGGCGCGGGAGGCGCCGCCGCCGATAGCGCCGACAGAATCGAGCAGGAAAAGAAAGAGGCCCAGGCCCTGGCGGCTGATGGCAACGTTGAAAAAGCGCTCGACCTTATCCAGAACGCGCTGCGAAGCTCATCCAGCGAGCGCGATAATTTCCGGCGGTCAATCATGCTCTGCAATCTTCTTGTTTCCGCGAAACAGCCCGATATCGCGCTTTCGATACTCGAGTCGCTGCATGAGAAGATCAACAATTATCATCTTGATAAATGGGACCCTGACCTGTCCGTGGAGGCATGGGGGACCATGGTAAAAGTGCTTAAAATGGCAAAGGCGAACAAGCCGCCCAATACCCAGGCGGCCATGCACGAAAAATTGAACGTCGTGGTCAGTAAAATCAGTCAAATAGACCCGAAAAAGGCTTTTTCATTAAATACATAACCGTTTAGAGAAAGGCGGACGCTTATGGCTGGAAGTTTTCAAAACGAAATTCCCCCTGCCCGGATCAATCTTAAATTGGACGTGGGCAAAGGCGGAGCGAAGAAAAAAATCGAATTGCCGCTTAAAATGCTCGTGGTCGGCGACTTTTCGTTCAAAGAAAAAGGCGACCGCGTGTCGGACCGTGAAAAAATCAGCATTAACAAAAACAACTTTACCCAGGTCATGGAAAGCATGGACCTCAAGCTCAAATATAACGTTGAAAACAAGCTTACCGGCGCCGGGGACCTGAGCGTCGAAATGGACGTTAAGAACATGGATTCCTTCAAGCCCGAAAACGTCGCAAAAAGCGTTCCGGCCCTGAGTAAAATGCTCGCGGCGCGCAATTTGCTCAAGGACCTTAAATCGAACCTTCTTGATAACAGGGAATTCAGAAAAAGGCTTGAAACGATCATAAAAGACCCCGATGCGGTCAAATCGTTGCAGGAAGAGCTTAAAAAAGTCGTCCCGGAAAACAAATGACCCGGACCACCGTCCACCATCTCAACGAGGAGAAAAAATATGTCCGAAGCAGAAGCAAAGAAAACCGAAGAAAAAAACGCGACCGAGGCCCATGGTCTGGAATATATCTATCAAACCATGAACCTCGCCGTTCCGCAGCAGGCAGTGGACCTGGCCCAGTATAAAAACACCGAGGTCCTGGCGTCGAGCAACGCCAACGAGCGCATCGGCGCGGCGCTTGCGGTGTTCATCGACAGCGTGGCCTCTTCAACCCAGTCGGTGGATAAAATCGACAAGGCGATGCTCGACCATCATATCGCCGAAATCGACCGGAAGCTCTCGATGCAGCTTGATGAAATCCTTCACCACCCGTCGTTTCAGAAAATGGAAACTTCATGGCGCAGCCTTAAATTTCTGGTCGATCGCATGGACTTTAAAAAGAACGTCAAACTCGACATTCTTGACGCTTCAAAAGAAGAACTCGCGACGGATTTTGAAGACGCCCCCGAAACCATCCAGTCGGGGCTTTACAAACACGTGTACGTCGGCGAATACGATACGCCCGGGGGTGAACCGTACGCCTCCGTCGTGTCGAACTATGAATTCAACAGCGGCCCTTCCGACATCACGCTTTTGCAGAACGTGTCAAAAGTTTCCGCCGCCTGCCATTGCCCGTTCCTTGGAACGGCCAGTCCAAAATTTTTCGGCAAGGAGACCATGCAGGACCTTACCAAAATAGAAGACCTGCACAACTACATGGAACGCTCGGAATTCCTGAAATGGAACTCCTTCCGACAGACCGAAGACTCCCGTTACGTCGGTCTCATGCTTCCGCGCTTCATGCTGCGGCTGCCCTACGGCCCCGACACGTCGCCGATCAAGGACTTCAATTATGTTGAAAACGTCAAGGGAACCGACCACGACAAATACCTGTGGGGAAATTCGCCCTTCGCCTTCGCCGCGAACATGGTGCGCTCGTACGTGGACAACGGATGGTGCGTGCAGATCCGCGGCCCCGAGGCCGGCGGGAAAGTCGAAGACCTTCCGGTGCATATTTACGACGTGGGAAAAGGCAGCCAGATGAAGATCCCCACCGAGATACTTATCCCGGAAACGAGGGAATTCGAGTTCGCGCAGGAAGGGTTCATCCCGCTATCATTTTACAAGAACCGGAACTACGCGTGCTTTTTCTCCGCCAATTCGACCCAGAAGCCTGCGGAATACGACGATCCGAAAGTTACCGCCAACATGCGCATCAATTCACGGCTCCCGTATATTCTTCTGGTGTCGCGCATCGCCCACTATCTGAAGGTTATCCAGCGGGAAAATATCGGCTCCACGAAAAACAAAGTGGTATTGCAGAAAGAACTCAACGACTGGATAAAGGGCCTCGTCACCGAAATGAACGATCCGGGCCCGGACCTTATCTCGACGCACCCGCTGAAGGCCGCGCAGGTTTCGGTCAATGAAATAGAGGACAATCCCGGCTTTTTCAGGGTCAACCTTTCGGTCATGCCGCATTTCCAGATCGAAGGCATCGATATTAATCTGTCGCTGGTATCGCAGATGCCGAAAGGAAAGTAAAAAAGGCCGGTTTGAAAGAAAAAAGTAATTTTTAAAAAAATGCATTTTTGTGACGTAGATCACACGCGGGCATTTGCCGGGAATCGTATATTTTACAATGTAAATAAACTGTACTGTATTAATCCAACCATTTTTTCAATGAAAGGAGTCCACAATGCCAACTCCAGCATATTTGTGGATCAAAGATGATACGGGCGCCGATATCAAGGGTTCCGTTGATGTCAAAGGGCGCGAAGGAAGCATTGAAGTGCTCGAGTTCCACCATGAAGTCCGCATTCCCACGGACCCCGACACCGGCCGGCTGACCGGAACGCGGAAACACGAGTCGCTTACGTTTGTGAAGGCGTTCGACGCGTCGTCGCCGTATATGTACAAGGCGGTCTGCGAAGGGCAGACGTTCAACTCGGCCGAGTTCAAGTGGTACCAGATCGACGATACCGGAAGCGAGAAGCAGTATTTCAGCCACAAGCTGGAAGGCGTCAAGGTCTGCTCGGTCAAACCCATCATGTATAACGTGAAAGACCCGGCAAAAGAACGCTACGTTCACCTCGAAGAGGTCAGCATGCGGTATCGCAAGATCACCTGGACCTACCTCGATGGTAACCTGCAGGCGGCCGACGCGTGGGCCGAAGGCAGGACAAAAGACGCATAACATCCAACAAGACGCATTAAAACAAAAAGGGCTTCAAAAAAGGGGCCCTTTTTTTACGGAAAAATATTCTTTAAAATCCGTATACTTGCTTTTTTTACCCAATGAATTAAATAGAGCAGCAATCGTATCGCACCCGGAAAAGGGTCTTTAAAGTTAAAAACCGCTTCTCGAAAATAAAAGTATGGCTTTAGGATATTTAGTAATGACAAACGCCAGCCGTTTTTCTTCCTGCGCCATAGCAGCCCTTTGATATCACCCGGAATGTCAATCCAGTAAAGATGATTATCATCCTGTTTGAAATCAAGCAATTGCTGGCCCGTGGAAAGAAGATATTGCTGAAGCGGCATATTCACGCCTTTTATGGTTGACCTGCGGACGGAATAGCCCAATCGAGGATTAATTTCCATTAGATACCAAAGTTTATCGGACGAGCTTTGCTTGAATTCCATGGTAGCCGGCCCTACATAACCGGTTTCTTTGCAGAATCGGCTTGCATAGTCGCGCAAGAGCGGAACCGATCGTGATTGACTGATCGAAGTAGTCCCAAAATCAGCCGGATACTGGCGGACCTTAAAATGGGTAGAAAAGGAGGGAATAAAGCCATTCTTATCAGCGACAAAATACACGGTAAATAAATGAGCGTTATCTCCCGGAATATATTCCTGGATGCAAAAATCCAGCCCTGCATTTTCCACGCTCCGAATAACGTTCCGCAT
>JBAVGL010000225.1:0-1722 GCA_049684795.1 Chitinivibrionales bacterium
TGCGGTGATATTTCTTATGCAACAATCGATGATTTAATTACGTTTAATCCAAACAACTCGACCTTTTGGCGTGGGTGGAATTGCATTATGAAACACGATGTTGGAGGGGATTCTTGTGATAATGGAATACGCGATTCGGCGCAAGTAGCAGCGTGCAAAAAACCTAATTATAATGCATTTTTGGCTATCATGGATACTATCAAAACGCGTGAAAATGATTTATGGGTCGGAACATTTTCCGAGGTTGCAAAATACGGGGAGGAACGCGATACGCATATTTTATCGGTAAAAAAGGTCATGCCGTCCTATATCACTTTCTCACTTTCCGATTCAATGGTTGATTCCATTTTTAATTATCCATTAACAGTGAAAATAACAATATCTTCATCATGGGTAAAACCGATTTTTGCGATACAAGGACAAGACACTTTGTGGGACTCCGTAATTATCCATAATGAGAACCCATACTTATTGGTCAATGCAATTCCCAATCAAGGAGATGTAACTTTGTCCCCGTCCGCACTTTCTATAAAGACATCCCCAATAATAAACCATGCCCCTTTGAAATTTAATTTATTTAATAATAATAAGAAAGTTGATATTCACTTATCAATCGAAGAGAGCCAAAGAATTAAATTTTCACTATTTTCTGAAAATGGAAAACTTATCAAGGTATTAGTTGATAATATATTTGGTGTTGGCCAATTTACGGTTTCCCAACCTCTTGATCTTACAAACGGGCTATACTACTTAAAGATCGACCTCAAAAATAATTTGGCCTGTTACAAACCCATTTTGTACATCAATTAAAGCAACCGAAATTTCACTCTTTTCCGCATTTGAAAATTAAACTTGTAAAAGAATCATCGCGAAATTTATCTTACAATTCTGAATTCTCAAGCATAATATAGAAGGAGGCGGCATGCGACAGTTGACATTAATGGTTCTTCTTGTCCCCCTACTCTGCCTGGGCGCGGACCGGTTTCTGCTCGATTCCGAGCTCCGCACCAATTTCGCCGATAACGGATCGACCACCCAGTTCCTGACCGGCTATGCCTACGATGCATCCGGCAACCGCGTTATGCAGCGTGTGTGGAGCGGCGCCGACAGTTCAGCGTCGCCCATGAGCGTTGACAAGTTTTCTTACGATGCGGGCGGCAACATTACCCAGGAGCTTCTGCTTTCGGGAAGCGACACTTCGGCGATCGTGCAGTATGCCTATGCCGGTGGCAAACTGATAGCGGTCCGCACATTGGCAAAAGACGGCACGCCGCGGTTCACCGACAGCCTGCTCTACGACGAGCAGGGGCGGAATGTCGAAGAACAGCGGTTAATTTCAGGCGTGATAACCTACTTTCACCGCTATACCCTGAATGCTTCAGGGAAAATGCTTGCGGATTCCCTGTATGAGCTTGGTTCGGGATCGTATTCGGCGACGCAGGCGGACCTCTTTGCTTATAATACCGATTCGACGGTGGCGACGCAGGCGCATTGGCAGGTAAGCGGAGGCAGTTGGTATTGCATCAGCACGGCATTTATGAGCTATACTGCCGGATCGCTGGTCTCGGTCGCCACGCATGAGCGAGACGGCGCGGTCACGGCTATGACGGACTCGCTTGCGTACACCTATGACGCCAACGGAAACCGGACCAGGGAAGAGGATTATGACGGCACCCAGACGCTCCTTTACAGGATAGTCTATACCTGGCGCGATACCCAGCC
>JBAVGL010000226.1:0-8944 GCA_049684795.1 Chitinivibrionales bacterium
CGCTTTTTCTTTTCGAGAGGGAAGAAGATTTTGTTTACCCATACCAAATATCCCGCGATGGGCGATCTGAATATCAGGCAAAACCAACTATGATTCCTGTGATAAAAAGGATTGCCATGATTTTGACTTTTGACTATAGAAAGAGAATATTTTGCTATGTCAATAATTTTTGCATGTGCGGTGGGATATTGAGCGTGTTCGCCAGGAAGGTTTACGCCGTACATCGTGCCATGTATAAGATGATTATATAATGGAGACGGACCCAAGGCAATACTTTAATAGAGTAATTCCTTCGCGTTTGAGAATGTCGTCAATTGCTCTGATTGTTTCTTCGATACTCTTAAATTCTATAGCGATTTGGGCCGAAATATCATCCTTGTTCATAAATGACCTGCCCGCGCTTGATATTGCAATTAACAAATTCGGTTCCTTGTTCCTCGGGTCTGCTTTTGTGAAATCATTCCGGCCTCCCCGCTCCAAGAAATATACAAGCTGCGCGATGCGCATTAGCAAAGAATGCTGCGTTGATCTCGATCCGGAATTCGTCCTGAGGAAAAGCCTTCCGATTCAAGCTTAAGGTGGTGCACGCCGCTTCTTTTTCTTAAACCGCACGTGATGGGCGAGTTTATCGAAGCGCCATCGAGCTGAAGTTTTAAGGAACGTATTCCTGATTTTTTAAATAATTAGGGAATATATTCCTGAAAAATGTTGCATAGCCGATCGCAATTTATTATATTCATTCTATGAATAAGGTTTTTACGAGGTCGTTGAAAATCAGTCTGCCGAAAGGCCAGTCCGCATTTTTGTGGGGACCGCGAAAGGTCGGAAAATCTACATTTTTAAAACAACGGTTCCCGCAAAGTCCCCGGTTCGATTTTCTGGAATCGGACCTTTACCTGGAAATGCTCAAGAGCCCCTCATTACTTCGCAGCCGGGTGATTGCCGGATTGGACACCGGCGCGATAAAACCGACAGCGCCGATCATACTTGACGAAGTACAGAAAGTGCCCGCGGTGCTCGACGAGGTTCACTGGTTGATCGAAGAATGGGGATGTTCTTTTATCCTGTGCGGATCGAGCGCGCGCAAGCTCAAACACGGCCACGCCAACATGCTTGGCGGTCGCGCGTGGCGGTTCGAAATGCATCCGCTTATTTTTCACGAAATTCCCGATTTCAATTTTTTGAGGGCGCTCAACAATGGACTTGTTCCGTCCCATTATCTGCAAGGGAATGCGCGCAAATCACTCCGTGCCTATGTGCAGGATTACCTGAAAGAAGAAATCATTGCCGAAGGCCTTACCCGCAATATCCCCGCGTTCATCCGCTTTACCGACATTCTCGGTTTCTGTAACGGCGAAATGATAAATTTCACTAACATCGCGCGTGATACAGGTGTCGATGCGAAAACGGTTCGCGAATATTTTCAAATATTGTCCGACACGATGATCGGCAGTTTGATCGAGCCGTTTAGCAGGAAAGGGGACCGCAATATAATAAATAAAACGCCGAAGTTTTATCTTTTCGACGTGGGGCTTGCGCAGTATTTACTGAAGGGTCATATCGAAGAAGAACGCGGGCCAATGTTTGGCCGGGCGTTCGAGCATTTTATTTTCATGGAGTTGTGCGCTCATTGCGCATATAGCGAGGCGGATTACCCCATTTCATATTGGCGGACAACCAACGGATATGAAGTTGATTTTGTTTTAGGCCCAGGCCAGATTGCCGTTGAAGTTAAAAGCAATCCCGGGCCAGCCGGCGCTGATTTCAAAGGGCTGTTGCGTTTTAAAGAGGACTATTCACCATCGCGAACGCTTGTTATTTCCAACGAAAAGGCCCGACGGAAAATCGGGCCCATTGAGATCATTCCCTGGCGGGAATTTTTGGATGAACTTTGGGCCGATAAAGTAATTTCATGATAATAGGCCAATAATCTTTAGTGTATACGATAGAATTTTCCTCGATTTCCCCCTCTCTCCTTTAGTGAGGGGCGCCTGTTATTGATTGCCAAAGCGGGCGTAGCGTGGTACAATCACCACACTTTCCGGCTTTCCCGCCCATCTTTTAAATAATCAATTCCTTGCAAGTCCTTTCTTCAAAATACCGTGGTGAATATACCACGGTATTTTACATTTCGTTGACTGCCTGTTTTCTCTTGTTTGTCATGTAACCCCTCGTTATTACATGGGTTTACACGAAGATAAAGTTACTGGCTTGACTTTTGCATTATATTCATCGTGTTAATTAAAAGGACAACAAAACAATGCCCAAAAGCTTCCTCGCCATCGAACCCGATATCTCCGAATGCATTCTATTGCGGGATTTGTTTTCGGACGATTACCTTTTGTCTTTTGCGCACGATGCAAACGAGGCGCTTGAAATCATGGCCAAAACGCCATTCAGCGTGGTCCTTTTCAACCTGGGACGGGCAAATAAAAATCCCTTGGGGAATTGAAAAATTTGAAAACCAACATGCGCGACAAACCCGTGATCATCGCGATCACCACGCATAATAATCTTGAAATTGAACGGGCAATCGCCGTGATCGGCGTTTTTTATCATCTGCTCAAACCGTATAATACCAAAGACCTTACCGATCTGGTCAGTGCCGCGTTCCTTGGCTGGGAAGGAAGACGCCGATGAAAACCGATTATTCGATCCTCATCGTTGACGACGCGGCGGACAGCCGTGACACCCTGCGGGAAATCCTCCGCGACGAAGGATATTCCGTCGTGTGCGCCGCGAACGGCAGAGAAGCCCTGAGGCTTTGCTCAAAATTGCGCTTTGACTTGTTTTTAATAGACATTGTCATGCCTGAACTCGGCGGCCTCGGCCTGTTGAAAGAGATCAATGTTTTTGACAATACCTATGAAGCGATAATGATGACGGGAAATGAAAACCTTGAAGACGTGAAAGAAGCCATGGAGCTCGGGGCCTTTTGCTATTGTTCCAAACCTCTGGGCCGCGAAGAAATTACGGGGCAGGTGCGAAAGGCGATAACCATGGTTGAGGTGAAGAAACAACGGCTCGAACGTTTTAAGGACCTCGAAAAAAAAGTGAAAAGCAGGTCCGACGAGCTGGAATCGATGGTGCGGCTGCTTGAAAATCAGGGGCAGCAGCTCGACGCCATAGTCAACAGCATGGGCGAGGGACTTATCGCGGTCGATAATGAAAAATCAATAGTCCTTATGAACCGGCGGGCGGAACAGATTGCGGGAGCGCGTTTTGCCGATTGCGCAGGCCGGGAAATCGCGAGCGCGTTCAAGGATTTCGCGTGCGCCGACCAGCTTTCGCTTTTGATCGACAAGGGGTCAACGCCCGGAACGGGGACGAATGTGATTTCCATTGTCAAAAAAGGGGAAAGGGCGAAATACTTTCTTGTCAACGTCCAGAAGATCCTCGATAAAAAGGGGTGCCGCACGGGGAACGTGGTGGTTTTTCTGGACCAGACCGAAACGATAAACGCGGAGCAGATGCGCAATTCGTTCCTCAGCATAGCCGCGCATGAACTGCGCACGCCGATCAACATCATCATGAATTACCTGTCGCTCCTGCAACACCAATGGGAAAATTTCACCATTCGCGATGAGGCGCTCCGCGATATGCAAACGGCCAACGTTCGTCTCAAGTATCTTGTAAACCGGATCGTCTCGCTGGCGAGCCTGTCGGACCTTGGCTACGCCAAAAGCCCGTGCACCATGGACGTGGAGGAGATCGTTGTTTCGGAAAGCGGGAAGATACGGCCGGAAGCGGATAATAAAAAAATAACGATCAGCTTCGAGAACCGATTGAAAAGCCCGACGATATCGACCGACCCGCACCTGCTGCGGACCGCGCTATGCAACGTGCTGAGCAACGCGATCAAATTCAACCGGACGGGCGGATCCGTCCATATCGTGCTTGAAGGCAATGCCGTCGACGAAAACAAGGACCTTTCCATTACCGTGGCCGACGAAGGCGAGGGACTTTCCGAAAGGGCCCGTAACAATCTCTTTGAAAGCTTCGTGCAGGGCGAAGACCCGCTTACCCGCAGGCACGGCGGCCTGGGAACGGGCCTCTATCTCGCCCGCAGGGCCGCGGAAATCCTTGGGGGCAGCATAACCGTGCAATCGGAAAAAGGGAAGGGTTCTCGATTTACAATATGTATACCTGTTCAATGAAACGGAGGAAATATGGCCGCAGCAAAGGTCCTTATCATCGACGATGAAAAACTTCTGGTAAAATCAACCTGCATGGCGCTTGCCCATTACGGCTTCGAAGTCAAGGGCGCGCTGGACGGCGAAGAAGGGCTGAAAGCCGTGCGGGAGTATAAACCCGACGTTATCCTGCTCGACATCATGATGCCCGGAATGGACGGCTGGCAGGTGCTTGAAAAATTAAAACAAAACCCTGATACGAAACACATTCCCGTGGTGATTTTTACCGCAAGGGAATATTCCAACGGCAAGGCGCTCGGCCTTAAAAACGGGGCCGCGGATTACGTTGCCAAGCCGTTCGAGCCGCAGGAGCTGGCCGCCGTACTTGACAAACAATTAACGCCATCGCCACCGGACGGGCGGTAAAGGAGCGTTGCATGGGCAATCAACAGAATGGCCTCGAACGTTTTATCGAGCGTTTGCCGATAGGAGTGATACTACTGAACGCCGACATGCAGATCACGGCATGCAACGACCTTTCCATGAAGCTGCTTGCCGTTGACGTTGAAAGCCTGCTTAACACCGCCTTCATGGACGTAATCAACGATTTTAACGCCTTGAAAGACGGCATCCGGCAGGTCCGCTCCGGACAGTCCCGGCAGCATGTTCTGATTACCGCAGCGGAAAAAACGCTGAGCTGCACGGTGATCAAGGCGGGCGACGGGGCCGACGGCGCGGAAATGACGGTCCTTATTGAGGACGCCACCAGCCTGAATAAAATCGAACGGATGAAGCGTGAATTCATCGGCATGCTCCTTCATAAAATCAGAAGCCCGCTCGCCACGATGAAGACTTCGCTTTCCATGCTCCAGGGCGGAGCGGCCGACCTCGGGCCGCAGTGTTCAGTGGAAACAAAAGAGGTCCTCGGAATGTGCTACGAAGAGGTCAACCGGCTTTCGCTGCTGATAAACGATATGCGCGACCTTTTCCTAATTGAAACCGAACTCGCGGAAAAGGAACTGGAGCCGGAAAGTTTTGCCATAGGGTCGGCGCTTTCGCGGGCCGTTCACGACCTGGGGAAATCGCTTTCGCTGAAAACCGTAACCACCCGGATATCATTCGCGGGCGATCCGGACCTTTTTGTCCGGGCCGATTTCGATAAAACGAAAAAAGTGTTTTCCATTCTCCTGAAAAACGCGCTGCAATATTCGGCCCCCGACGCGCCCGTGGAGGTCATGTGCACAAGCGCGCCCGGATACGTGAATATTCAAGTCAAGGATTCCGGAATCGGGATCGCGGAGAAAATGGCCGGCTTTGTATTCAGCAAATATTTCCGCGAGGACAATCCCATGACCAGAAACAGCGCGGGCAACGGGTTGGGGCTCTTCATCGCCAAATCATATATCGAGCTGATGAAGGGGTCCATGTACTTCGAAAGCGCGCCCGGAGCGGGAACGCGCTTTAACGTTTCGCTTCCCTTGACCGAAAGACCCTGATCATGGACAAAACCGACGTTCTGAAAAAACTTGACCTTGTCGAAAATCTGCCCACGCTGCCGGTGATTGTCCGGCAGATACAGAAGCTCATTGAAAACCCGAATTCGAACATGTCGCAGATCGCGCTCATCATCACGCGCGACCAGTCGATCGCCGCGCGCGTCGTGCGGCTCGTCAATTCGGCCTTCTACGGTCTCGGCAATAAGATATCCTCCATTCAGCAGGCCATCATGCTTTTGGGCCTCAATACCGTCAAAAACCTCGTGATCGGGGTTTCCGTTGTCAAGACGTTCGAAGGGGCGCATAGCGCGTCGATCTTCGACCGGGAAAAATTCTGGCTGCACTCCTTCGCGTGCGCAACAGGGGCGAGGCTAATTGCAAAAAAACTAAATAGGGATGAGCCTGAAGATTTCTTCATGGCAGGCCTGCTTCATGATATCGGCCTTCTGGTGCTCGACCAGTTTTTTCACGACGAGTTCATTGAGATCGTGCAGCAGACCCTGCGGACGAACAAGGAATTGACGGACGTTGAAACGAGCGTGCTCGGCATTACCCATTGTGAAATCGGAGGGTTCGTGGCCGCTAAATGGCGGATCCCGGAATACCTGTCACTGGCGATTCGACACCATCATAAACCCTCGCTTTCCGAGCTTGAAACAGAAGACTTCCGGTTTATTACCTCTGCGGTGCATATCGCCGACACGAACGCCTGCAATAGAGGGAACAATCCCGGTTTTCCTTGCACCTTTGCGCTTCATGGACCGGCGCTGCGATTAACGGGGCTAAAAAGCAACGAAATCGACGATATTTTCATTCAGGTTGAAACCGAAACAAAACAGGTAATGTCCGACTGGCAGGTCAAATAGCATGCCCGACGAATTAAAAGGAAACGGATGTGAAGATTCCGATGCAATGCTTCGGCGGCTGGAGAAGCAGCTTAACGACATTGAAACCGGGGAAATCCTGCATGACATGACGCTGGAAAACCTGGAAGAAAAAGGATTTATAGGAAGCAAACGCGTCGAAACGTTCCACGCGGCGCAGAAAACCGGCACTGAGGAAGAACACCTTATTCCGGAAAGCGGCGTTGAGTTTGTAAGGTTATTGGATTCCGATGACCTGGACGCCGTGGAAATGGAATCCCTCGCGCATTATAAAAATGTCAAGAACGGCCAGCTCATCGCAACACGCAACGCCGACGAACGGTCCGTTTTCGGCCCGGGACGCAACGTGGTAAGAAACGTCAAGGGTCCAACCGAATATTATTTCGCGGAAAAAAACGGCTTCGCCGTTATCTTTAAAAACGCCCTTCACCTTGTTCCTTCCGACGTGGATTGCTCGATTCGAATACGGTTAAGCCAGGACAAAATGCGCGCTTTCATGGATTGCTCCCCCGGACGCGGCGGCGGCAGACCGCTCGGGATTGAAGGCGCGAAAGAAGAATTTCGAAAGGCGGGCGTCATATTCGGCATCGATGAAAAAGCCCTCGCCGCCGCCATTGGTACGGCGAACGGCGCGATGTCGCGGCAAAAGGACGTTTGCGTCGCGGCGGGGACCGTGCCGAAAGAAGGCGAGGCGGGCAGGGTGGAATTTACTTTTTCAACCGCCCCGCTGGACTACGATTTTCGCATTCTGCCCGACGGCAGGATCGACTACAAAAACTCCGCGAATATCCTCATGGCCGAAAAAGACAAGCTGCTCGCCCGTATTGCGGAACCGAAGCAAGGCGTGCCGGGCGTCAACGTGTTGGGGGAGAAAGTTGCCGCGAACGCCGGAAAGCCCGCGCTGCTGACCGCGGGAAACGGCGTGCGAAGAACGGAAAACGGAAAGGAATTTTACGCGGACATAAACGGCAGCATCGTGCTTAACGGAACGATAATCGAGGTTGTCAATACTTATGTCGTCAACGGGGACGTCGATTATTCAACGGGCAACATACAATTCAACGGCAACGTGGTCATCAACGGCACGGTGCCCGACGGTTTTGAAGTGAAGGCGGAGGGCGACATCGTGGTCATGAAAATAGCGGAGTCCGCGCGGCTGGAAGCTGGCCGGGACATAATCATAAAAGGCGGGGTGCAGGGAAAGGGCAAAGGCCTTGTTTCCGCGGGAAGGGACATACGGGTCGGCTACGCCCAGAACGCGCGGATGGAGGCGGAGGGGAACATTTATATAGACAATTTTGCCATCAACAGTTACATTTTCACCTTAAAGCACCTTATCATGAAGAACAAAAAAGGCGCGGTCATCGGCGGTGAAGTGTATGCCCAGCGCGGCATAGACGTCAAAGCGCTGGGGTCGGAAACCGGCGTAAAAACCATGGTCGACGCGGGCAACGATTATCTGGTGCTGCGGCGCCTGGCCGAAATCGACCATGCAATGGAATTCTGCAAAAAGAACATCCGCAAAATAGAGGAAAGCCTCAGGCCTCTGCTCGATAAAATCAAATCGGGCGAGGGAATTTCATCCGGGATGAAGGGAATGATTTCCAAGGCCCTTGAAAAAAAGAAAAGCCTCGACCGGCAATTGGCGGTTATGATCGCCAGGCGGTCGGATTTGTACGAACAATCGCAGGAAAAGGACGTTTGCTATGTCAAGGTCAGCCAGACATGCTTCCCCGACGTCATGATAAAAATAAAAGAGCTCAGGAAAAGCGTATCGGCGGCTCGCGAGAACGTCAGGTTTTATGAAGACAGGAAAACGGGCGACATAGCGGTTGGGGCGTATTGAAGAATTATGTTGTGCATTTGTTTAAAATAAAACATTTACCACGGGAGTTCTCCATGGAATCTTATGACATTTCTAATTTTGGTTTGAAGGAGGCAACGAAATGTACTTCCACGATCAGAAAAATCGGAATAAATTGCCAATCCATGGAAGAAGTTTCAGCAAGAATAGTGGCTTTTTTTTACAATACTTTTATCGATGAAAAGAGCGCGGAAAAAGATTTTTCTCTTGTGCGTATATTTAAAACCCATGTTTTTGGAAAACTCGACGCAAAACTCAGGAAATTCGCATCGGATTGTTTCCCGGGCGAGTCATTAAATGCCACAACAAAGTGCCTGACGCTTCTCGCAACGATCGGCGATGATGAAAATTGGAGGGACCGAAGGAATTCTTCCGGGCACAAAGCAATCCCGCTGTCCAGCGAAGACGTGGTCAATAAACTGCCCATGATCCGCAATCTGATAAAACAGCTGGGGTTGGACGTAAAAACGGTGATCAGCCCCGATCCGGTAATAATCCGTGATTTAGCTGAAAAAACATATAATGTTTTCCTAGTATCCCATGCTCCAGGCAGTCCCTATATACCGG
>JBAVGL010000227.1:0-3165 GCA_049684795.1 Chitinivibrionales bacterium
CGCTTTTTCTTTTCGAGAGGGAAGAAGATTTTGTTTACCCATACCAAATATCCCGCGATGGGCGATCTGAATATCAGGCAAAACCAACTATGATTCCTGTGATAAAAAGGATTGCCATGATTTTGACCCGTCTTCTACAGTTTGATTGACAAAAACAAATAAAAGTGGCGTTTTTAAGCAAATTTGGCCATTTTTATTTTTCCAGGGCCAAAATGTAGTGCCACACAAAATAACATATTGGCAAAATAAATATTGCTAAAAGCTCCTGTATTGCGTATATTTTGTAGTGATACACATGCCAAGGAGCGCCGGTGTTCATTCGAGCTAAAAAACGGGGCGACCGCACCTATCTCCAAATCGTCGAGAATGAACGCGATGGACGCAAGGTCGTTCAGAAAGTCATTGCGACATTGGGTCGCCTGGATCTCCTTCGGGAAAGCGGCAGGCTTGACTCCCTGCTTCGCTCCGGATTGCGCTTCTCGGAAAAACTGCTGGTGCTCGATGCCCTGGATAAAGGGCAATGCACCACCACAAGCACCCGTAAAATCGGCCCCGTTCTGTTGATGCAAAAGCTGTGGAGCGAATTGGGTATTGCACAGGTCATCCGTCAACTAACGAGAGAGCGGCGCTTTGGATTCGACATTGAGCGGGTGATTTTTACCGCCGTACTGCAGCGTCTTTTCTGCCCAGGCTCCGACCGGTTTGGTGAACGATGGATGCGGCAGTATGACATTACCGGAGTCGAAAACATCGATCTGCACCATTTCTATCGTGCCATGGCCTGGCTTGGCGCAATAAGCTTCAGCGCCATGGACCATTGGTCGCATACGCCGCGTCGGATAAAAGATGACATTGAGGAAGAACTGTTTGGTCTTCGACGTACTTTGTTCAGTGACTTGAGCATGGTATTCATGGACACCACCTCGCTGTACTTTGAAGGCGAGGGAGGCGTGCACCTGGGAGAGTATGGCAACTCCAAGGACCATCGCCCCGACCTCAAGCAGGTCGTCGTGGCGATCATTCTTGACAACCAGGGTAACCCGCTGTGCTCGGAGATAATTCCCGGCAACATTACCGACGTGACGACCCTGGTTCCGGTTGCCCAGCGGCTGAAAAGCCGCTTTGGCATAGAGAAAATATGCATCGTGGCGGACCGCGGCATGATCAGCGACGAAACGATCAAGAAACTGGAGGATATGCGCTGGGAGTACATTCTGGGCGTTCGCATGCGTCGGTGCAACGAAGTACGCGATGATGTGCTTCTGCGCGGCGGCAAGTTTACCGAAGTGCATCCCGAGCGCATTCGCAACGACGATCCAGCGCCCTTGAAGGCCAAGGAAGTCAAGATCGGCAACCGGCGCTATGTCGTCTGTCATAACGAGGAACAGGCCCGCAAGGACCGTTATGACCGGCAGGCCATCATCGACGCGCTTCGCGATCAGTTGCGCAAAGGCGACAAATCGCTGGTGGGCAACAAAGGATACCGGCGGTATCTCAAATGCGAGGGAACGCGTTTTGAAATTGACGAAGACAAAATCCAGAGTGAGGAGATCTTCGACGGCAAGTGGGTATTGCGAACCAATACGAAATTGCCCTTTGTCGAGGTGGCCTTGCAATACAAACAACTGTGGACGGTCGAAGATATCTTTCGGACGATGAAATCGATCATGGAAACGCGTCCCATATTTCACAAATGCGACGAAACGATTGCCGGTCACGTGTTCTGTTCCTTCCTCGCGCTGCTGCTTAGGAAAAAACTTCATGACATGATCACGGCCAGGGGATGGAAGTTGGAATGGGCTGATATCGTCCGCGATGTAGATGCAATCATCGAAGTAAATGTCGCCCATGGTGAAAAAAAATTCACGGTCAGAACAGAGACAACCGGGGTTGCAGGCAAGGTCTTTCAGGCCGTCGGAGTGGCCTTGCCGCCAGTGCTTCAGGAGGCGGAAAAGTGTGGCACTACGCCTGTGCCAATTTTGTAACTTATTGATATGTAGCATGTTGCATTTTTAAACTGTTGAAGATGGGTTTGAGCAAACGGATTAATAATGAAGTTGTCAATAGAATTGATTGCCCGAGCATTCATCTGCGCTTTTTTCATATATATTATGCTTTTTTCAGGTCTGGCGGTATTCGAGATAAAAGGCCAGTTCAGCATTGTGGCATTTTTAATCTACATTTTTCCGCTCAGTATTAAATCGGTATTCAAGGAATTCATAAGGAAATATTTGCGTTATAAAATGTTGCCGATCACCATATCTTTCTTTTTCTTGTTCGTGTGCTATTTGATGCTTCCATTAACGAAAACCTTTTTATTGGATTCGGCCTTTCGATGCAGTATCTATTATGTTCTACCGTTTGTAGCTATCTCGTGCTATGTCTCCTATTTCAAACTCTATCCGGACAGTTCAAGGTGTATATATAGAACGATAAAAACCTGTTTTATTGTTTATGCCAGTTACGGAGTGATAGAAACGGTACTTCAAATAAATCCGTTGATGCTTTTCCTGTACAATATATTTAATCATGTTTCTACTTTGGAGGCAGAAAACAATTTTATCTATAGATTCGGACATTATTACCGAACAGGTTCTTTACTTTTTAGATTTACTCAACACAGTTATATGTCTGGTCTCTTATGCATATTTTTTGCCTATGAATTATATAATAAAAAAACAATAATCAATATGATGTTTTTATTGTTTTCGATTACAAACCTAATATCATCATTTGGTATCTCGGCCTGGGCCGGAATCGTTGGAGTGATTGTAATGAATGTAATTGCAAGTTGTTTACTATTGATGGCAAAAAAGAGAATCAATCAAGGAATGATGCGAATTATAATACTATCTCAAGCAGGTATAATTGCGGTCATTATATTGACGGCAATCAATTTTAATTATTGCTATCGTATTGTAGAAAATCTTTTAGTCGATAAAAAATCAACGTCCCAAGGTCATGCAAATGTTTTTCAAGAGGTTCTTTATAATTATTTGATTAATACTGTTGGTATTGGAACCGGATTGGGGACTAGTGGTCCTGAACTTATTGATAATAAAGAAGATATACTCGAAGGACTTAAAAAAAACGGATATTATGCATTTGAAAATGGATTTGGAGATTATTTTTTTTAATGTTGGTTTATTAGGATGGTATTTGCTT
>JBAVGL010000228.1:0-4982 GCA_049684795.1 Chitinivibrionales bacterium
GCGTATTATCAACAGAGACGGCAAGATACTGGAAGAACACGAACAAAACGAAGTCCAGGTTTTATCGTCGGCAACGTCCTACATTATGTGCGACATCCTTACCGGCGTCGTGCGCAGGGGGACCGCCGCGGCCATTCCCGGTCTGGGATTTACCAGGCCTTCGGCGGGAAAAACGGGGACTTCCAATGATTATGCCGACGCGTGGTACGTTGGTTTTACGCCGCAGATCACCTGTTGCGTGTGGGTGGGCGTCGACGAACGAAGGTCCATGGGCACCGGAATGACCGGCGCTCAGGCGGCGGTGCCCATTTTTTCCAGGGCGATGATCGCTCTCCATAAAAAACTGCCCATTGAAAATTTTGAAAGACCCGACAGCGTTGTCAATGAAAAGGTCTGCGCCGTCTCGCATAAACCGGCGGTCGCGGCATGTCCGCAAACTTACGATGACATTTTCATACTGGGAAAGCTGCCCGACCCCTGCGATATACACGGTCCCGGAAAAACAAAGAAATCAAATATAATGAAGCTTTTCGGTCCGGAGGAAAAACACGAGGCCAAAGTGCCGGCAAAGAAACGGCTGACATTTTAATCGGCAATCAACATAATGCCGCCCCGTTTATTTATATTATATTTATAGGGTATTAAAAAAGAGGAGGTTTTTATGGCTTTTTGGAAAACATGCGCGCATTCCTCGATCATGAGGAACATTTCCATCGGAGCGGTCCTTATGACCGTCTCAACCTATCAACATGGGTTGTGCGATTCTAAAAACATAGTCGCCGTGAATGTCGATACTAAAGGCGTTATGACTTCCATGGTCGTGACCAATCCCCAGACATACCTGAACATCGAAAAAGAATTCGATTTTGACGTGGACGATCAGGGCAATCCAACAAAAGGCACGGTCAAATTTCTGGACGGCATCGAACGCCAACTTAATGTCCCGGAAGAGCTGACCCTCATGTGGCAGCAGTTCGGGGGACCGCAAGAATACTGGAATAACGCGAAAAAACAGGGGAAAATTATTGCCTACACATCCATGGATGAGCTGCCTAACGGAGTTTTCGGCAAGCAAGTGCGGCTTTATTTAAACGACGGCAAGGAATTTATCGGCAAATTGTCAAAATCAGCCAATCATGCCGAATCGTTTTCATTAAATACCGGCGGCTCGCAACCGTTGCAGATAGACAAAGCAATCATTCGTGAAATCCAGCAAGTCAAATAGCCCTGCGAATGCCGAATTGTTAAGGGCGTTCAATGGCCGGAAACCGCGGAACCGGGTTTCTTTTCCGGCGCAATCTGGTTTATAGCGGGTTTACCGCCGTCAGGACACCCGTCGTCGTCCATATATCCATTATAATCCTCGGGCGTATTAGGACATTTATCAAGCGAATCGGGAATGCCGTCCGCATCATTGTCCGGGTCCGGGCAACCGTCCTGGTCCTGAAAGCCGTCAAAATCCTCGGGCGCCTGGGGACACTTGTCATACATATCCGGAATGCCGTCCCCATCGCCGTCCTTATTAATCGCTTCAATGGCGTCGGCGCTTTTTTTCCCGTTCTTTTCAATGGCCGCCTCACCCAACGGCCCTATATCGCCGCCGTCCTTTCCCATCCCTTTAAGCTGGGATTTACCGTTAAAGAACCTATAATCGCCCGAACTCAAAAGCGGGTCTATGGAAATGTTCGTTTCGTTGATGACGGCATACATATTAAAAGGGATGCGGTTATTATAAAAATCATTATAGACGATCCTCGACCTTTTTGAGTCCTCGTTTACGTAAATCCCATACTGCCTGTTGGCAAAGAAAATATTGTCCTGTAAAAGGACCTCGCTCCTGTTTGCCAGCATAACGCCGCTATAACCGTTGTCGGCAATAAGGTTATGGCCGATGGATGTCCTCTGGGCATTCGTGATCAATTCGCAGTAAATACCGCTCCATTTATTCGAATATACAAGGTTGTTTTTAATTTCCGGCAGGGAAATAAGACAATGTATGCCGGTCCTTTTATTATTGCGGACGATGTTGTGCTCGATAACGGGGTTGGTGTTTTTGCAGATGATTCCCGTACCGCCGTTTTCTATGGTAAAATTTTTAAGCACCGAATAATTCGCGCCTTCCACGACCGCTTTTGATCCGTTGCCCCGAATGATCGTTTTTTCAGTTTCCTGACCGATAACGGCGACATAATCCTTAAGCACGATACTTTCTTTGTAAACGCCATTCAATACAAACACCGTATCGCGTTCGGCGGCCTCGTCAATGGCCTTCTGGATCGTGGCAAAATCCTTCGGAACAATAATTTTCTTCTGCGCAAAAACGCCGCTCGCCGCCGCAATGGCAACGAGTATGGCAATCAGGCGCGCTGTTCTTATATTCATACACTCTCCCTTGTCGAACCCGCCGAAGGGCAGATAATTTTCTCTCCAGCTTCCTAACGACAGAAAATTGTCGTTCAAAAGCCAAGAGAAACCACGACCTTCGGAATGAAATTTAACAATAAACTAAGTCTTTGCTTTTTGTAATACAAGTAGGGGTTTGCCATGGCAAACCCGTACAGTATTCCTGCCGTTCATTTTTTATTTTCTTCTTTTAATTTTTTTTGGAGTTCCTCGATCTGGTTGTCGATCTTCTTCTGTTCCTGCTGGCTCTTGTCGATGATCTCATTCTGCTTCTTGCCTTTCATGATCGAACTCGTCTTCGCCAGAGCGTACTCCGCGTCCTGGATTACCTCGT
This sequence comes from Chitinivibrionales bacterium, assembly GCA_049684795.1. GTDB lineage: Bacteria > Fibrobacterota > Chitinivibrionia > Chitinivibrionales > FEN-1185 > JBAVGL01. The sequence continues at coordinate 2,738 of JBAVGL010000228.1, forward strand.
CCTTCCTCATGAAAAACTTCCTGTGCGATTTCGCCAATAGCTGATAATTGAAAAACTCCCGCGACTCCTTCGAAAACTTGTCGAATTCCGTCTTGAATCCGCCCCGCTCCTCGATCGTCTTGTCCGTCGGCTTCCGTAATGCGTTCTTCCGTATCTTCTCCGCCGTCGGTGAAAATCCTTGCTCCGTCTGCTTGAATCCCGTGGCCTTCGCCGCAAGGTCAGCCTCAGTCACAAACGTCCCCTTTGTCAACTCCAGGCACTTCTCCAGCGCGCTCGCCGCATCCGCGTAACTCTTCTGAAGCATCAGACCATATCCCTTCAGCAAATACGCCTCCGGGATCAACGGCGACTCCGGATGCGACGCGATAAGCCGATCTATCGTCTGAAGGCTCACCGCCGCCTGGTTAACCTTGATCCACGACCACGCCGTCCCTAAAAGCGCCTCGTCCCCGTAGCTCGACCCCTCCGGCACACGCTTATACGCCTCCACCGCGTTGCGAAGCTCAACCTGCTCAAAATACAAATGTCCCAGTTTCGTGTTCGCCGCGTCCTGCAGCAACTGGACCCCCGCGTCCTGCGTCGTATCGCTTACGATGTTCTTCAAATTCCCCACCGCCGCCTCCATCTTCTTGTTCTCCACATTGATGATCGACAGCGTATACTGCGCGTACAAATACGACGGGTCGCCCGGTTTCAGCTTCGACAGCAACTGCTCCGCCGCCGTGTAGTTCTTCCGTAAAAAGTGTATCTCCCCGGCCAGATAGTCCGCGTCAGGACGGATCTCGCTCTCCGCGTACAAATTCGTTATGAACGCATGGTTCTTCAGCGCCTCCTCGTACTTCCCTTCACGATAGTCGATGTTCTCCAATCCATATAGATACTTCGGACGCATGTCCGACGTCGTATATTCCTCCAATGCCCCCTTGTATACCTCCCGCGCTATCCCGTTCATCTGCAGCAATCGGTAGCAGTTCCCCATGTAATACGTCGCCTTGTCGTTCAAATAAAAATTCGGATACAGCGATATCACCTTCCCGAACGCGTACGACGCCTCCCAGTACTTCCCCGCAAGATACAGCCGCATCGCCTCGTTGTACGCGTCCATCGGCGCCAGTATCAACTGATCGTATAATCGCTTCGACTCCCGCTGCTCGCGCGTCGGCCCAAAATCCGTCGACAGCTTGTTCATCATCGTCACCCCGCGTTCCGGCTCCAGAACGCTGTACCCCAAATGAAAATCGTAGTCCAGATAGTTGATCATCTCCGGCATCGAGTAAATAATATTGTAATTAAACCCAATGTACGGTATATTGTTGTTCTCCCAACCCGCCTTCAACCACAGCTGCGGGATAAACTCCCACTTCACGTGAAAACTCATCCTGAACGCCTTCCGCAGCATGTCCGCCGATGACGCGTCACCTTCGCTCATCGCCCCCTTCCACAACTCCGAAAACGCGTTGTCAACTAATCCCTCCGCATCAACCACCAGATTGTCGTTTAGCCCCGAATACCGTACTCCCAACCGAAGGCGCGTCACCGACACCACGTTACTGCTCGTGTCCGTTTGTAATGCCGTCGTCCCATGCCACGTCACCTGCGTCGGCACTATGTCCTGCAGGTTTACGCTGAATCCCAGGTCCCCGTACCGGTAATGGTCCATCGGATTAAAATATGCTCCAACGTCCGCGCCAAAACCCCAACCCGATCCATCGTTAAACTCGTTCTCGTTCCTCAGCTTCAGGTTCGTCCCCACGATCAACCACGGCAGTATCCGGTACGAATAATGTCCGATAAACCATAAATCACCGAATGTCGCCTCCCCGTCCGGCAGTATCTGATAATTACCGTCATCCGATATCTTCGTCTTGTCGATCCCTTGCGTCGTTCCTATCAGCGAAAATCCTATCGTGTGGTTCAACCGCAATGGCACTAAAAACGAAAACTCCTGGTACCCTAACGACTTGTTCGAAAGGTCCGCCTCCACGTTCCATCGGTAAAATCCCGCCTCCGCGTGATACTGGTTCACCCGGTACAGCAGCGCCGGGTTCACGATCCCCGATGAAAAATCAGACAAGTCCTGTATATAGTCCGCCTGAAAATACGGAGCGTCGTAACCACCGTTACCGTCCAATCCATACGTGGTAAAACACAGTAACGCCCCTACGAACGCCAGCAGCATTCCCGCCGTGCTTCCCATTCTTCCGCCCTTTATCTTTTCCACTGGTCCCTCGCACATCTTTCGGTT
>JBAVGL010000229.1:0-1727 GCA_049684795.1 Chitinivibrionales bacterium
ATAGGCAGAGACAGAAGTTCCTTTGCTTGCTCAAGCAAATCCGCATCTCCTATGATAAAGATGTCGCACCTGGAAGGCGCCTCTTTCGACGCAAGGGCCTTGAGGGCTATTTCCGGGCCGATTCCCGCGGGATCGCCCATGGTTATCGCGCAAACAGGTTTCATATCTTTCCCAAATCTTTTTTTATTTTCCTCTAATCATTTTATTAAATAATTCCGATAGATTTAATATGAACGACCTCAAGAAAAATATGATACGGAAAGCCCAAAGGCGCTATAAGAATATCGCGCCCTGCGCCAAGCGCCGCTCCTTGGAAGATTGCTTTACCGTAGAAGAGGATAGAATTTACTTCTGGTTTAATACCGAAGACAAAAGCACCCATGTCCTTGCCGCCGAAATGTAGAATTCCAAAACGTTCTTAAAACCCTTGATTTTATCATATTTGTTCCGCACGCCAACGCCTTTCGAATTCTCGCTATTTTTTGACACGACTTCGGGTAGTGGGGTTCCTTAGCTATTTTGAGGCTTTCAGGATTCCGTGCCAGGGAGTCACGGTTTCAAGAAAATGGCTACCAAGAATCTCCGTCGACATTCCCTCGCTACTAAAGACTTGGGCGTAGTCCTTCAGCCGGAGGATGTCCGAGATTATGACTTTCCCTCCCGGCTTTAACACTCTTGCGATTTCCCGGCAAGCTTTTTCTCTGCCTTCCTTGGTTGGGATGTTGTGGATACAGAGGTTGGAAAGAACAATGTCAAAGTATGAATCGGGGAAGGGCATCTTTTGAGCATCTTCGTTTTTTACCTCAACCTTGTCGCTTACCCCTTCCAGTTGGGCGTTTTTGAGGGTGTCTTGAGGATTGTTCTTATACATGTCTACCTGGCTCCAAATATCGATTCCAATGCTCTTGCCACCGGTTAACCTCTTGGCCGCTCCGATCATCAGTAAGCCCCTTCCAGTGCCGATATCCAGGACTGTTTCGTTTCCCTTCCAATCCACCATGGAGAGAAGTCTGTCTCGGAGGCGAAACTTTCCGGCCTTAATGTAATAGATGAATTTAACGGTGATGACAGTGAACAACAGTGAACTAACAAGAAATAAGGCGCCCAGGATTTTAAGAAATGGGCTGGGGAAAATGAGAAGAACGATGGCAAAAACCCAAAGTCCGATACAAATCAAAGGAACTCTGAAAGGTGAACCATCAACGCCATAGTCCGGTTGGGCAGTTTTTTCGTTTTGATCCACAGTGTTCTCCTTGTGAATCAGACCGGCATTTCCACCTTTCCCATTTTTAAATATTCCTTTACCTTGCCGTAGTCGTGCAATTGTTCGTATACCAGGGCCATGCCGATGTATGCGTCGGTATTTTTTTCCGGCGACAGCGAAAGAGATTGCATGAAGGCGAGGGCCGCTTCCTTAAGCTTTTTCTGTTTGATCGATGCTTGTCCCAAGAGCGTATAATATTCAACCACCAGAGGAAATGCTTTTATCGCATGCGTCAATAGCTCTTCGGCCTGGCTGAAATATCGGGCAGAAAGGAGTATCCGGGCGCAATGGTAAATTGATTGGATTTTTATTTTATACGTGTTCGTCGCGGTCTGGCGAAGGGCGCCGGCGCCGCGCGCCGCTGCCAGAAAGCACTCGAGGGCCCGGGGGAAATTGCGCAGGGTCTCATGGGTCAAGCCAAGCAAAAACAGCGCCTCAATCCTTGTCGGATCGAGATTGAGAC
>JBAVGL010000230.1:0-22463 GCA_049684795.1 Chitinivibrionales bacterium
AGATGAAAAAATGACCACATTGAGTTCAAAACAGATCCTGCAAATGATTTTTGAATATGACAATTATCGAATATTTCTCAAGGATTATTTTGACGCGAAAAAACTGGAAAAGTCGTCTTTCTCGCAGAGGTATTTTGCGAAGAAAGCGGGGTTTAACGCCCATAATTTTTGCACGCTGGTAATTCAGGGCAAAAGAAATTTATCAATTGATTCGATTCAAAAAATCATTAAGGGATTAGGATTAAAAGGTAAACCAGGGACTTATTTCGAGAACCTCGTTTATTTAAACCAGGCGGTGACCCTTGACGATAAAGAACACTATTTCCAGCGGGCAAAAAAAATAGGAAGAAAAACGAAGTTTTATCAGGTGCATAAAGACCAGTTCTTCTTTTATGAAAAATGGTATTATCCGGTTGTCCGCGAGCTCGTGACGTTTGCGCGGTGGAACGAAGATTATTCAGCGTTGGCCAAATTGGTGCGTCCGCCGATTACTCCTTCGGAATCGAAGGAAGCGGTTAAGCTTCTATTGACCACCGGCATGATAAGGAAAGATGAAAACGGGGCCTATTCCTTAAGCAACGAATTCGTCACCTCGGAAAAGGTCCCGGAATTCATTAAAAAGAAAGCTCGCCGCGATGTATTGCTTAAAGGGATCGAGACCATCGATACCATTGCGTCCAGTGAAAAATACGCGGCATATTCCACCGTAACCATGAGCAAGGGACTTTACCGGGAAGTGCGGGAACTCTTGGACGATACCCGCGAAAAAATCCTGTCGCTTGTGGCCGAAGACAAAACCCCCGATGAAGTTTACGAAGTTGTTTTGCAGGTTTTTCCCGTGTCAAATACGACACGGAACAAGAAGGTCTTTTCCAGGGGCGGGCGCTCATGAACCTTAAGCACTGGTCAATCCTTTGGATCGTTGCATCGGTTTTTTTCATGCGATGCGCCGTGCCGCCACTGGCGGGCGGATCCGACAACCCTGATTTTAAAGTGATGGGTTCGATTACCGATGCGAATGGGGTTCCGGCGGCGAACACGCGGGTTACAATGCTGCCCGGTTCATACAATCCGGTAACGGACGGGCCCGCTTCCCTGGTCGATACGACCGACGGGCTTGGCGAATACCGCTTTGCCGTCGCCAAAACAGGCGCCTACAATATTCAGGCCGTAAATCTTACTAAAATGTCAAGATCACTGGTCACCGGTATATCCGTTACTGGCGACACGACGCGTGTTTCAATCGCGATTTTATCGGCCCCCGGAGCGATCAAGGTCATGCTCCCCGCAGGCGCCGCGAATACCGGAAACGCCTATGCGTATGTTCCCGGCTCCGGCGTGGTGTCGCGCGCGCGCGGGACCGGCGATTCCATAATCCTTGACTCCGTCCCGGCGGGGGTTCTTCCTTCCGTCAACTTTGCCCCTGCAAACGATTCGCCATCTTCCGTCATTCGATACAACGTGCGCGTTTTATCCGGTGATACGGCGACGATACTCAATCCTTCCTGGCGCTATGCCCGGTCGATCGCGTTGAACACGGCCCCTTCCGGGGCCGGCGTGGCGGGCTCCGTGACCGGTTTTCCCGTGCTTGTCAGGTTAACGCGCAGCAACTTCGATTTTACGCAGGCCCAGACGATCGGCGGCGATATCAGGTTTACAAAATCTGACAATTCGCCGCTGCCATATGAAATCGAGCGCTGGGACCCCGTTAACGGGCTTGCCGAGGTGTGGGTCAAAGTCGATACCGTGTACGGGAATGACAGCACGCAGTTTATCATTATGTACTGGGGCGCCTCGACAATGGATTCGACAGGCTCACCACAGGCCTTGGCGACCCCTTTATCCAATAGCGCCGCCGTATTCGATACGGCGGAGGGTTTTCAGGCGGTATTGCACATGAACCAATCGGCCGGCGGAAAAACGGCGGACGCCACGGCAAACCATTACGACGGCGCTCTCTCCGGCGGGGCGGCGGCCGGTTCCGCCGCCGGGCCCATCGGGAGCGCCTGCAATTTCACGGGAAGTTCGGGGAACATTCAGTTGACGGGGACCGCGAAAAGCAAACTGAGCTTTCCCCAATACGGCGCCTATACCATTGCCGCATGGGTCAACGTAGACTCTCTTTTCACGGGCGACCAGTACCTTGTCGGGAAAGGCGGATTGCAGTATTCCCTGAGGGCCAAGGGCTCCGCGAGCAGCCCGCCGGCCATGTTTTCCTTTGAAGAATACGTCATGGCCCCTTTAAAAGGGCTCGATCGAAGACTTTCTCCCATAACCCTTTCGGAATGGAAATATATCGCCGCCGTGCGAAACGGGACAAGCGCCTATCTCTATATCAACGGCCTGTGCACCGATAGCATGGGTGTTTTTTACGGCGATAACAATACGAGTAATGCTCGTGATTCCAGCAGCGACGTAACCATCGGGAGCCTTATCGACGGCGGGCTGCATTTCAACGGATCAATTGACGAAGTAAGAATCCTATCCGTACCGCTATCGGCGGACTTCGTCAAATTGTGTTACATGAACCAGCGATCGGATGATAAATTGACGGTATTTAAGTAAAAATCACCTGGAATGCCTCGATGTTTGGGATTATCGCGATTATAACCATACGATACCGTAATAGTACACTATAACAGAAAGGGAAGCCTTATGCAAAAACAATCCCATGTTCAAATGAAGCTTGCACAAATATTCATTTTCATTTTTACGGCGATGTTTCCTATAAAGGCAGCATCGGCCGACTCCGTTAAAACGCTCATCGATTATTTCCAGCCCACGCCCATTTATGATAAATTGTCAACAACCGCTTGGGGAGCAGCCACTGTCGGCCCCCGCGACATTCACAACGGTCTCGAAGACACGACCGGGAAACAGTGGCAGTATTGGGACGGTAAAATTATCAAAGGGCCCGACGGCAAATACCATATGTTCGCCAGCCGCTGGCCCCAGAGTAACGGCATGAGCGGATGGAGCGGTTCGTCGGCCGTGCATGCCGTCAGCGACAATCCCGCGGGACCTTATGTCGACAAGGGGCTTTGTTGGCCTGACAATGAAAACGGGAAAGGGCACAATGTGACGGCGCTTGCGCTCCTTGACGGAACGTATGCCGCTTTAGTCAGCGATACGCGGCCTGGTGATTTTTTTACTTCCGCGTCGCTTGACGGGCCGTGGACGTATCAAGGATCAATAAAAATCGACGCGAACGGCTTCAGCGCTCCGGCGACAAAGAACCTGAGTTTTCTCGAGCGTCCGGACGGCAGCTTTCTCATGGTATCGAAGCACGGCATCATCATGATCAGCACCAGCGGGCTTACGGGGCCCTACAAGGTCCAGGGCAACAGCGTTTTTCCGCAGGCATATGACGGCTCCAACGAAGATCCGGTGATCTGGTACAGCGGGGGCCAGTATCATATCGTGGCCAATTGGTTTACCGCCCGCAAGTCTCTCCATCTGGTATCGGCCGACGGCGTTGATAACTGGAAGAACATGGGTTTGGCCTGCGATCCGACTTCAAACATGGTGCGCTATACGGACGGGACCGTAAACCACTGGTACGACATGGAGCGCCCCAACGTTCTTATTGAAAATGGCCATGTCACGCATTTTACCTTCGCGGTCATCGACGTCGATAAATCGGTGGATGTGGGAAACGATAACCATGGCAGCAAGGTCATCGTCGTTCCGTTCGACGGCGTGAGCTTCGATGGCGGGACCCCGAACCTTTTAAACGGGGTCCGGACCAACGGCGATACACGGACAATATCGATCGGCATAAAAGGCTACGCAATGGCGTCAAGGAAGACTTTCATTGTTCTGGCTGACGCCGCAAACGGCGCGGCCCGGCTCTCCATCGGGTTATACGATATGAAAGGCCGTTTGATTGCCAGTCTGTTTAACGGCCCATCGAACGGCAAAAACCAGGACATAAACGTTGACCTCGATCGTGTAAAAGCAAGACCGGGGGTTTATTGCATTTCCCTGCGATCCGGAAATCGAATTTTGTCCGACCGAATAAATATTCAATGATTAAAATTTTATCTTTTTGCATTTTTTAAAAAAAAGTTACTAAAATTAAAAATTTTAGGATTATATTGTTTTAATGTGGTGGTTGGCATGTATCTGTGATAGTACACTAGTACGGTGTCGGGTCTTAACCCGTGTAAAACGTTTACACCTTAACAAGGAGAAATGCAATGAATAACCAAAAGCGTACTCGAATGAGTTCTATAAAAGCGTTAATTACATTTTTAGCGGTGATGCCTTTTATGGGCGCTACACCAAATGCCGCTACTAAAACTTTAATAGATTACTTCCTTCCAACGCCTATTTATGATAAATTGTCCACGACCGCGTGGGGCGTGGCAGCGGTCGGCCCTCGTGACATTCATAACGGCCTCGAAGACACGACCATGAAACAGTGGCAGTATTGGGATGGAAAGATAATCAAAGGACCGGACGGTAAATACCATATATTTGCAAGCCGCTGGGCTCAAAGTGGTGGTATGGGCGGATGGGGCGGCTCGGTGGCCGTGCATGCGGTCAGCGACAATCCCACCGGGCCCTACGTCGATAAGGGCATGTGTTGGCCTGATAACGAAGGCGGAAAAGGGCACAACGTGACGGCGGTTCAACTCCTCGACAGCACTTATGCCATTATTGTCAGCGACACGAGGCCCGGTGACGTCTTTACTTCCAAGTCTCTTGACGGGCCGTGGGTCTATCAAGGTTCGGTAAAAATCGACGCAAATGGGTTCAGCACTTCGGGAACAACGGCAAACTTAAGCATTATCGTTCGTCCGGACGGAAACTACATGATAGTGCCGCGCTCCGGCGTAATAATGATAAGTACCGCAGGCATCATGGGGCCTTATAAGATCCAGTGTGCGTCCGTTTATCCGAATATCGCCGGTCTGGACAACGGCACGGCGGAAGATCCGGTGGTTTGGTATAGTGGAGGTCAATATCATATTGTTGTCAATTATTTTAGCGCCCGCAAGTCATATCACCTGGCATCGACCGACGGCATTAATAACTGGACGAATATGGGATTGGCGTGCGATCCAACCGCAAACTTCGTTCGCTATACCGACGGGACCGTTAACCACTGGGGTAATATGGAGCGCCCCGGCGTGTTCATTGAAAACGGCCACGTCACTTATTTTACCTTCGCGGTTACCGACGTTCTAAAATCACAGGATGCGGGCAATGACGGCCATGGAAGCAAGGTTATCGTCGTTCCGTTCGACGGCATAGGCTTTGACGGCGGTACCGCAAACCTTTTAAACGATGCGCGGTCTTTTACTGCGCGGGAAGTTTCTTTTATTGCAAAGGGTCGGGGAATCGCGATCAAGAAAACGTTCTTGGTTCCGGCAAGTATTGCGGGCGGGGTTAACCGGGTAAGCATTGCGCTTTATGATTTAAAGGGACGCTTGGTTGATTGCGTTTATAACGGGCCGCTCCTCGGAAACTCAATAACCGCCTCCAGTAATTTTGATTTGTCAAGGGTAAGTCCGGGCGCTTATTGCATTACCCTGCGGTACGGCAAGCAGATTTTTGCAGATCGTTTAAATATTCAATGACCAGGAGTCAGAATCGAGAATTCATTAGTCAGAGTGGATTTGACAAAAATTATTACCAATTGTTAAAAAATAAGATTATATTAAGCAATATTGTTAATATTAATTGTACTAGTGCACTATTACAGATCTTATGAGTAAGAGGAGGTCGTTTCCATGAACCGCCAAAGAACCAATTTTTTTCATGTATTTGTATGCTTGGTTTTGCTCTTCAGCTCGGTTGGTTATGCGTTGACGGTCACGCAATCCGCAACCGGCATATCGTTGAGCGTTGATGCGACCGGAGCATATTCGATTACCACCACCGCCCCGGCATGGACCTTCAGCGGCAGTCTCGCAAAAACGCTGACGAATATCGCGGAGGTAGACTCTTCCGACAAAATCGGCGCGTATACCGGAATAACCTTCAATCTTACCGGCACCGGGCCGCTGCAGGGGACTATACGCATGTATCAATCGATTCCCGTGATCATGTTCAGTATGAAGACCCTCGCCCAGATGGCAAGTATGGGGGTAAATTTCCCCGACGTCACCACGTCCGCCACAAACATGCTTTACCTTGGACAGCAACATATTACATTTGCCGTTCCGACTTTCACCCTAGCCAACATCGGCAGCGATGCCGCGTTGATTTCCTACAATGCACAAGGCCAGACATTTGTTTATTCAGCGGCGGACCATTTCTGGGAAGTGTCCAATACATATACCAACGGTTTGCGCAGCAGCATTAAATCATGGGCCACTCCCCTTCCCGCGGGATGGGAACTTCTCTCGATTTTAGCGGTCGGCAGCGGAATCAACCATACGTGCGATATTTGGGGCCAGGGGTTGCGCGGGTACTATGGCAAACCGCTGACGAGTAATCAAGCCGAAATACCGTTGCGCATGTTCGGCTATTGGACCGATCACTACTCCGGATATTACTATCTTGTCGACCCAAAATACGCTAACTATGAAGAAGAAATGGTGGCGGTGAAGGGTCATTATGACACTCTCGGGATTAACATGGGATATTTAATGCTTGACAGTTGGTGGTACAAAAAAGGTTGTAACCAAAGCTGGACCAATGTCGGCAATGGCATTTACTTATATCAAGCGTCCACCGCCGTTTTCCCCAACGGGCTTAACGAGTTCCATACAAGGATAGGATTGCCTTTTGTAACCCACCACCGCTGGTACGAAGCGTCGTGCTCGCCCATTGCAACTACTTACGGCCTTTCCGGCGGGCTTCCCACAAAATACGCCGCGTGGCAAGACATTATTTATCACGTGGCCGATAGCGGTTCCATTACCTTCGAGCAGGACTGGCTTGATAACAACGCGCTCGTCGCGCAGCATATCGGCGATCTCGATTCGGCCATGGGAAACATGGCCAAGGTCTGCGCCGAAAAGAAAATGACCCAGCAGTATTGCATGCCGCTTCCGATGTATTATCAGCAGGCGGCGAAGTATCCTACATTGACGGCGATCCGTTCGGCCAATGACGGCTACGTTCAGGGATATTGGAACGACCATATTTTTAACAGCCGTTTCGCCTGGTCGATGGGTTTGTTCCCCTGGGTTGATTGTTTTCCCAGTACCAACAACAATACAGGATGCGTCGTCTCGTGAGTCGTCTCGTCAAGTTACTTTCCGCCGTCGGACAAGATCGGGATCGAAGTCCTGGCCAATATTCTGCCCGCGACAAGGCGCGACGGCACTCTTGTCAAGTGCGACGTACCCGCGCTTCCCACCGAGCAGACATATATCAATTTCGGACAGGGAAAAGCCGCTAATCCGGTCACGTTTACCTATACCGACCATGGAAACAATTTCAAGACGTTTTATCTGTGGGTGCCCGGAGCGGCCGCTACCTCCTATTCTTTCAGCCCCGCGGCGGAAGGATTTCCCGCGCCCGCGAACGGGATGTACGCCTATAATTGGTTTTCCAAAACCGGACAATTCGTTGCGGCGGGCAACAGCCTTACCTCGACGTGCGCAGCAGGTACCAATTCGTTTCAATATTGGGTGATAGCGCCGGTCGGCGCCTCCGGGATAGCCTTTCTCGGAGATTTAAGCAAATACATTTCATGCGGCAGGCAGAGAATAACGTCGCTTGTTCATTCCGCGACGCAAGTATCGGCGACGGTCGATCTCGAGTCGCAGGAGGCTACCGTAACGTTAAGCGGATATGCAACGACAAAGCCTGTTGCGGTGTGTTCCAATAATGCCACCTTGGGCGCGGTAACTTTTGCCAATAATTTTTTCAGCGTCGTCCTGACGCCTGCGGCGGGCGCCAGAACGCCCATGACCGTCGCCTTCGGACAAAGCCCCACCGTGATCGGGAACGCCGCTACCCGACCGGTTCGAAATAGCGTGATCTCCGTAAGGGCAGATCGGGGGAGATTTTCAATTGACATGGGAACAAATGCCGATTTCCAGGTATCCATTTACACACTAAGCGGTCAACGCTGTTTTACCGCCAGATATCTCAATCAGCGCTCGGTTTTTATTTCTTCCTTGAAGCTGAAGCGGGGAATTTACATGGTTGAAATCAATCAACGGGCAGGTTCATGTGTCAAAAAAATCACCATGCGATAAACGTATCCGCGTTTGTGTTGAGAAGGTCTTTAACGGACCTTCTCAATCAATCTTTTAACCAACGGCAAAGGAACATTTATGGAACGGAATAAATTTTATTTAAGAAACTGTGTTTGCATGTGCATCGGTCTTTTCATTGCGGTAACAACGCAGGCGATGGCGCAATCATCACCCGGCGACGCGGGCATTGACACGGGAAAAGTAAAAATCTCCGCTTGGGGAAGTCACGAAACCGGGCAGATGTATAATATTCGATGGCAGGGAAACGATGTACCCCGTCAATGGCTCATGCGGGAACAGGCCAATTTAACGGCCGACTATGTTTATAACGAGTATTTTCGCGCATCAGCGGGAATTACCGCCAGAATGTGGTTTGAAACCTATCCCGATAATTATCGAAATCCGGCGAACTCACCAAGAAAGCCTTATTACACGGTGTATCCGAGCGCCGCGGAAGGGGTTTTTTCGTACAATTCCTGGAGCAGGGTAAAATTGGGATTGGAGGTAGGATATTTTCCTTTTAAATATAATCCCGATGTAAGAAATCTTGGAGAGTATCTTATTCGATGCGGCGCGTATCCGCCCTACATTGTCACCAACCTGGACCAGGCCTTCAGTCGATTAGCCGGTCTGCACGCAAGCGCGACGGTTTGGGATATGCTTCATATTCATGTTCTATTTACCCAGGAATGCGATATGCCGTCCTTTTACGATCCGTCACTTACTTTTCTCGGCGATGTGAACATCAAAAAAGTATTCGAAATCGGCGGGGGTGTCATGTTTTCGCGCTTCTGGCCTGTTGACAGTAAGGTAACGGCAAAACAAGACCCTACGAATGCCTATGTTGATCCGTCGCTTCCGGATTCCACCGGTTATTATACCCTTGCCGGGACAAAACTCATGGCCCGCGCGAGCTTTGATCCCAAACCGTTTTTCAAATCATTCGCCGATCGGTTTCTTGGCCCGAATGATTTGCGGATTTACAGCGAAGCGGCTATATTGGGACTTAAGAATTATCCGGTCTATTACGACACTCTTTCCAAACGAATACCGATAATGATCGGTTTCAATATTCCAACATTCAAGGCGCTCGATGTTCTGGCCGTGGAAGTGGAGAACTATAATTGGGACTATTCTAACGGGTATCAGAATCCGGTCTGGTATGGAACTGCCATTCCAGGTCAGGCGTTGGAAGCCGCTTATACGGAGGCTGATTACAACAAGGACAACTTGAAATGGACCATATATGCAAAACGCACGTTCTTCCGCCATTTCAGCGTTCTGCTCCAGTTCGCCAACGATCATCTGGTTCTGCCAGCCTACGATGAAACGAAGTCCGACCGCGAGGAAGTGTGCGGCAGACCTTGGTCATGGTACTGGCTTGCAAAGTTCGGGGTAAATTTTTAATCATGGCAACATTCCCCGGCGCAGGGCGATTATCCGCCGGCACGGTCATTTTCCGTGGTAATTAAAAAACAGCTTTTTCCAAGTTTTTTTACTATATTACTGTGATCATGGTGTGGGCTGCCGTTACTTGCTCCGGGACGTTTTGTACAATATCGGCCGCGGAAGAATGGTGTTTTCAGCGGTGGTTGCGTTAACGTTAACGTTTTTTTTGATAAACCGAGGAGGTTGTTGTGCGCGCACATAATTTTTTTGGATTCGATCAAAAAAAATCTCAATCAGGAACGATACGCGCCGTGATAGCGTTACTTATGTATTATTGCGCGGCATACGCTTATACGCCTCCGGTGACCAACAGGGCCAACGTCAACTTTAATCTCGGCTGGAAATATCAGCAGGGAGACGTTACCGGAGCGAGCGCGACTGCCTTCAGCGACGGCACTTGGCAGTCGGTAAACCTGCCGCATAGCACCAAATGGATCTCGCCGGAAGATAAAACCGCGTATATCGGGATAAGCTGGTACCGGAAACATTTTACCGTGGACAATGCCTATCAGGGCAGAAAAGCCTTCATTGAATTCGAGGCCGCCATGCAATACGCCGAGGTGTGGGTCAACGGCGTTTCCAAGGGCACCCACTCGGGCGGCTACGCGCCGTTTACCTTCGACATTACAAATGACATTTCTTTCAACGGCGCCGACAATGTCATTGCCGTGCAGATCAACAGCGCGGCCAACCAGCAATGGGCGCCCGGCAATTCCAACGCCGACTTCCAATACTTCGGCGGTATATACCGCGACGTCAATCTGTATTTCACCGACAACCTCCATGTTACCGACGCGGTGTTCGCCAATGAAGTCGGGGGCGGCGGTATTTTCGTCACGTATCCCACGGTTGGAGCGGGTTCCGCGACGATTTCCATAAAGACCGACGTCATCAATGAAAACACGGCCGCCAAGAGTTGCACGGTCGTATCGGATATCGTCGACGCGCAGGGCAATGTCGCTCAGACCTCCACCGCGACCTCAACTATCAACGCGGGGGCCGATTATGCCTTTTCGCAAAGCATTTCCCTTTCCAATCCGAAACTCTGGCACCCGAACACGCCGAATCTCTATACGCTGCATACAACAATAAAAGACGGGGTTACCCCGGTCGATTACTATAAAACCACGATCGGTATCCGCTCCATAGCATGGACCCATGGCAACGGCATCACCATCAACGGGCAAAGCTACAAGGCCCAGGGCGCGGACATGCATCAGGACATCTTCGGCCTGGGCAATGCGGTCCCGAAACGGTCGATATACTACGATATGAAACGGTTCAAGGAGGCGGGATTGAATTTTGTCCGAGGATGTCATTATCCGCACAATACGGCATTTTATGATGCCTGCGACGAGTTCGGTATCCTGGTGGAAAACGCCATGTCGGGTTGGCAGGATTTTTACGACACCGACATCTTCAAGAACAATACTTACAAAGAAGTCAAAGACTTGATCAGGCGCGACCGTAATCACCCCTGCGTGGCGATATGGGAAACCCAGCTCAACGAAACATCCTACACCTCGGCATGGGCGCAAACCGTAAACACCATGGCTAAACAGGAGTTCGCCGGCGCGCAAATGTTTACCTGCGGCACCCCTGCCGATGGTACTTGGGGATACCCGGCCACGGTCACGAGCGTCATCTGGGACGTGATGATCGGCGCCTCGCAGGCTAATATCCGGTCGGCCATCGCGACCCAACCGATCATCATCTGCGAATACGGGAGCTGGGACTTCGGCGGCGAAACCTCCACGAGCGACGTGACGCGGCAATCCGCCGACGCGCCATTACTCGTCCAATGCGATAACATCCAGCAATCCCTTAATAGTAACCGCGCCCTGTCGTGGTACAGCGCCGACGCGTATTGGGTGTATGACGATTATGCCGGGTATGTCACGAGCGGTTATCCGGCGAGCCGGCTCAACGGCTGCGGCATCGTCGATTATTACCGCATACCGAAGTTCTCCTATTACTTTTTCCAGAGCCAGCGCGACCCCGCCATCGTCATTTCCGGCGTCAATTCAGGTCCCATGGTAAAAATCGCGAACCGCTGGACAACTGGTTCGCCTGCCGTTGTCCGCGTTTTCAGTAATTGCACCCAGGTGTCGCTCTACCGCGACAATACGCTTGTCGCGACGCAGTCGCCCGACAACGGGTCCAATACCGCGTCGCTCCTGCATCCGCCGTTTACCTTTTCGTTAGGGAGCTATTCTTCGGGAACGTTGCGCGCGGCCGGGACGATCGGAGGGGTTGAACGGGCATGGGACACGGTGCGAACGCCCGGCGCCGCGGCCGCGGTGCGCCTGCGTCCGGAAAGCGCCGATCCGCTCGACGCCGGCGGCAGCGACGCACGGCTCGTGTGGATCGACATCGTTGACGCGAACGGGACGGTGGTCTACGGTTCCTCGGCCCAGGTCACCCTCGGCGTTTCGGGAGCCGGCAGCATTGTCGGCCCCACGACAGTGTCCATGAAAGGCGGCCAACTGGCTACCTGGGTCCGGTCGGGAAGCGCGCAGGGGGCCATTTCGCTTACCGCGCAATCATCGGGCTTGACATCGGTGACTCTCGCGCTGAATAATAACGTAACGGCCGTTTCTCCGTCGCGCGCGCCAAAGCCTTCAATGGCCGGACGCGCCACAGCATTAATGGCCTGCATGGGAAACATGGCCCGTTTGCCGTTTGGACTTACGGGAAAATCACCGTCGTTTTCCGTATACGATATTTCCGGAAAACTCATTCGCGGCAATGTCTCGCGCAATCAAGCCGCGTTCATAAACGGCAAATCGGCAGGCGTGTATATCGTTAATTGGAAGTAAAAACAAGGGTTGTCAACGATCAGAAGACCGAGACGATCGTCCGGCCTTCCCCCTCCATGCCTTTAATCAGATAAATACCTTTCGTCAACTTCTGCCCCTGGCCGCCCGTTCCGTCCCAGAAATACGTTAAATCGCCTCCGAATTTACGGTTTTGAGAAAGGGCCTTAACCTGTCGTCCCAGGAGGTCGTACACGCACACACGGAAATCCGCGGCCGCGCCACGTACGATGATTGTCCATTCGCGTCCCGAAGACGCGCGACGGATTGACATGGAGGCAAAGACCCGCCGCGCGGGCGCGTTGAATGAAACGGCCGAAGGGTTTTTATAACAGGAATCCGCGTTGAAGATCAAAACGCCGCCGCTGCCGTCCATGGGCCCCTTCATGACGTTCGAGTAGCAGTTGCATGCGGGGATCTGGTGCGCGTGCCCTGACAAACCGGCGATTTCACCTCCGGAAACGTCCGGGCCGATCGCGGGCCAGGCAATGCCCGGCGGCCACCAGCCGGGCCGCGCCGACAAAAAGAACGAGGCCGGAAGCGCATGGTCCTTGGGCACAGGGTTGGCGTAGGCGGCGATCGCGCCGGGGACTTCCGACGCGTCCCATCGCGCGGAGTCGTTGACAACATCGTAGTTGCCCCAGCGCATGATCGTGGAGGCAACCATCGGGTCAGCGGGAACGCCTACGGCGCCCTCCGAATTTCCGTTGCCCAGCGAATACACCGAGCCGGACCCGTACGGGGCCGCCGTTTGATAGTTCGTCGTGATTCCGGCCGTGCCGAGGACATTTCCGACGATGTTGCAATAGCGTTTGTAGGAGTCTATCCGGACCGGGATCAGGTTGTTCTTCTTGCCGGATTCCCATCCTGTGAAGTAATTGCGGAAGAGCGTGTTCATCCCGCCGGTGCCGTGGAAAAGATCGGCGCTGAACATCGC
This sequence comes from Chitinivibrionales bacterium, assembly GCA_049684795.1. Lineage (GTDB taxonomy): Bacteria > Fibrobacterota > Chitinivibrionia > Chitinivibrionales > FEN-1185 > JBAVGL01. Next base: position 13,365 of record JBAVGL010000230.1, read on the forward strand.
GCCGTGGTTGCCTTCGAGAAGATCATACTCATTGCCCTCGTTGTGGTCGGTGGCGCTCCCGTACAAATAGTCCGCCGAAGCGACCTCATAGTCGTTTATGGAAAAGTTATACGCTACCACGTTCCCCACGCCCAGTTGCAGCAACTGCGGGGCGGTAACGCGCTGAAAAACATTATTGGCAACAAGATTATCGGACCCAAGATATATCTCCACGCCATAACTCTCCGAAACGCCGTTCTGCGTGCCGTAGAAATAACAGTCCTGCACCGTGTTGTGCGCCGCCGCGCACAATTGGACATGATTGCGGTTTGAGTTGATCGAACGGACCCCTCTGACCCAGCAGTTGATGGCGCCATACATGCTTATCCCGTTGATCTCGCCGGCGGCATTGCTGTGATCAATGGAAAGATCCTCAAGCCCGGCGAACTGGATCATCTTCACCCACCACGCGCCGGTCTGCAGGCTCCCGTTCCAATTTGGAGCGTACAGGCCCGGTGTAATGGTATACCTGCTGCCGTTGATCGCCGTGATTTTTACAACCTGCGTCTGGCCGTGCTGGACGCTGTCGATCACGCGGCCGCCGTTTCCTCCTTCAAGGGAACAGGGAAATCTGGTGTTGTCACACACGAACAATGCATCATTGTCCGAGGCAAGGTTCGCCTGGTCGAGGATGACGTATTGCCCGACCGCCAGGCCCGCGACGCCGACGCTCGCCAGCGTGATCCGGGTCGTCCCCTGGGCGAACCCCGCCGTCCACAATGCGGCGTTCGATCCGCCCGGCAGGGCGTCGGCGTCGCCGCCCCAGACGTGGTTCTCGGCGGTAAAGCAAACCGCGCTCCAACCGCCGAAGCAGGCGTTGGTCCCGGTAAAAGCCAGAAACGTCTTGTCCGCGCCGGCGCCGCGCAGCGTAACGCTGCTTTTCATCACGATGCCGCTTGACAAATTGTATGTCCCTGCGGTCAGCAGCACGGCCTGCCCGCCGGGGCACGCGGCAATGGCCGCGCTTATCTGGTCGGCGGTGGCGCCGGGCCCCAATGTCTGATATACGGTCGTCCGCTCCGCAATCCCGCCTTCCACTCCCGCGGCGCTCCAGTCGATGGCGCGGGGACTGCTTAGTATGCCCGACCACGGCTGAGCATGGACGTTTATGGCCGTGGAAAGAGGGAACAGCAAGGACATGACCAGAAGTGTTTTTCCAGCCGACTTCCGGTGCGTCGTGATTTTGACATGAAAAGCCATAGCCGCTCCTTTCACCCAGACTATATCATTTCCGTCAAGAACTTTCCGTTTCTTTTTAAAGGTTTTTTTTAAATTTGACAACTATATGCAAAAAAGCGTATATTTTTTCCTGACACACACGGTGGAACGCTTAAAAAGGAGATTCGTCGTGGCCCACACTTTTGAAGAATTAAAGAAGAAAACCGTCGCGGAGCTTCGGGAAATCGCCGCTGGAATCGAACATGAGGCGGTAAAAGGATACTCACAGCTCAACAAGGAACATTTGCTCGCGGCAATGTGCAAGGCTTTGGGAATCGACATGCACGCGCATCGCACGGTGGCCGCGGACATTAAAGGGGACATCAAGGCCAAAATTAAACTCCTTAAAGGAAAACGCGACGAAGCGGTGGCGGCCAAGGACCATACGGGACTCCGGCATATCCGCCGCAGGATCCACTTCATGAAACGGGAACTCCACAAAGCAGCCGTCTAAGGCAATCGGGCGGCAAATGACGGGGCCGGGGCTCGGCCCCGGATACAAGCAACGCCAACGCAACCTGCAATCATTTTTATATCTTTAGTCTCTGTAGCTGAATTATCTACGTTTTTCGCGTAGATAAATTAAGTCCGTATTTTCGGCGATTGGAACCATTATTTTTGGCATTAACGCGTGAAAATACCTATATTTCCATATTATTATGTTTCGTGAACCTTAAAGTCGTTTAAAGGAAGTTGCGTTATGAATACGTCCATTATGTATCGCTGCCTTTGTTTTGCTGCGATAATGGTAAACGCGCTATTTGCCGACAATCGCCACTGCGTCATGAAATTTACCGTCTGTCCCGAAAATTTTAATAACCAGACGATCTCCGTTCCCTACAACGTCGTCGGCATAGCGCCGTCGGTTCTTGCGTGTCAAGATACGGCATATATCGAAAGCACGAGCACGGCAAGCACCTCTTTTTTCTTTATTATCGACAATTCATCAAGCATGACGGGCACGAGCGGCAGCGATCCGACGGGGGCGCGTTTTAACGTTACCCAGGCGTTGATTGATACGATTTATAAAAAGCAGCCCAATGCCCAGGTCGGCCTCGCCGTGTTCCAGGAATATCTGTACTTTGACACTTCCACATCCTCCAAATTCTGGTATACTCAATATTTCAAAACAATGTCCCAGGTTTACGATACGCTGCCGGGCCAGGCTTATATGCCGCTCTTAACGCTCAACCAATCATATAACGGTATTTTAGGAATAAATATTTTGGACAGCGCCCTGGCGACCACCGGAAGCGGAAGCAATATTGCCTTGAAATACGCTCCGAATTTTTCAACGGAGAGAAGAACCAATATCAATATCGCTTTCTTGGCCGCGCGCGAGGCGTTTGCAAATGCAACTGCCGGAAAGAATAACCAATACATCGTGTTTTTATCGGACGGCGATGCCAACCGCGGGGCAAGCGACCCCGGTCAGGACGGCATATATTATTTCCGGGACAGCACCAGGAACGTTCCCACGACATTCACCGTGTTTTTCAACTCCGGCGGTTCCACCGCCGTGCCCGCAAGCATACAAACGATGACCCGGAACATCCAGAACAACGGGTATTCCGCGTCCAATCCGTCCAGCGCCGATTTTGCGATAAACGCGTCGTATTCCTCGCTCTCGAATGTTTTAATAAGCAATGTCCTCAGCCGAATTAATGTTCCGGCGGTCCCCATCCGGATGGTCTTAAACAACGTGACATCCACTACCTACAGGGACGGTCAGTTTGTATATCAAGACACCATAAGGTTAGGCGGCACGACGACAACCCAGTACACGATGCTTATCACGTACCAATATACCAATCCCTCAACGGGGCAGACGCATGACTCGACCCAGACCATAGTCTTTTCCGTACGGCGTGATTCAACCGCATCCACTCCCGCCGGCATTGCGCTGGCGTGCACGACATTGGTTCCCCCGATATTCCAAACTTTAAACGCTGCTCCCGCGCATAACCCCGTTGGTCCGAAAAATCCAATTCCTTCAAATTCCTCAATATCAAGTTTCTACCATAATGTGCTCCAAATCGCCGGCGTCACCGGCGCTATAAACGGCGCGCTTATTGGAATCCGGTCCAAGGGAGCGCCGCTTGCTCCAAGAACCAATGGTTTATCGGCAAATATTTCGTATGGCGACGCGGTTGTTTATGACGCAGTGGGAAACCTTGTTGCCAAAGGCCTTCATGTTTATCAGGCGAATACAACAACGAATACCGCTACCGCTGATAGCACATATAGCTATGGGCTTTATTGGGATTGCCATAATCTTCATGGCCGCTGGGTTGGAAACGGCACCTATTTGCTTGAGATTTCAACAACAGATGCAAATAACGCAAAAAAAACTACGCCGATTAAAATCGGCGTGTCCCGTTAAAGACCCTTCTATAACCGGTTCCAGATATTTGTAACAAGCCGCAAAGGCCCCCTGCCCGTTTCGGCCAAAAGATATCATCAACCTTCTTGGTTGGCACATCTTTAAATGCTCACTGAACCATGCATTTAAAAAAAATACTAAACAATTTTAATAATATCTTATTTAATATCAATTTGTTATAGATTTTGCCAATAATGGCTCGAAAAAAAAATCTAAACAATTTGTTGACAAACTTCTTTTTTTTGTGTATGTTATTACTATTGTTTTAGTATAGTCTGGTTCAGCTTAATTGAAAATGAAAAACATAAATGAAATTTAATCGGTTAAGCTCTGATAGATAAACACTTGACAAATTAAAAAAGGAGCAAAATTTATGCAACGAGGTTCAGTCGGCGGAAGCGGAGTGTCCGCTCCCGAAAAAAATATCAATCAATCAATTTTAGGAGGAGAATCATGATTAAAAACACATTTTCATTAAACAAAATAATAAATTCAGTGCTGATTATTGCATTATTGGGCAGTTATAGCCTTATTACGGCTACCGTCGCGAATGATCCCATGCGCGGTTTGACTAGATCGCAATTTGTCAAAAATTTGTATCTCGGCTGGAACCTGGGCAATACCTTTGACGGCAGCGGCACGGAAACCGGCTGGGGAAACCCCGTGACAACCCAGGCGATGATAGACGTGGTGCATAAACAGGGGTTTAAATTTATGAGACTCCCCGTTACCTGGAGCAGCCATTTCGGCGGGGCCCCAACCTACACCATAGACGCGACATTTCTTGCCCGGGTCGCGGCGGTCGCGAATTACGCGCTCAACGACAGCATGTATGTGATGGTCAATACGCACCATGATGGTTGGTACGATCTCAGCTCGACGTCACCAACGGTCCAGGCTGAGGTCGTGGCAATTTGGACGCAAATCGCCAATGAATTCAAGAACTATAGCGATTATATGATTTTTGAAATATTTAACGAACCTAATGCCGGGGCAACAAATCAGTATAGCGGTGGATCAGTAACAAACCGCACCGCGCTTGCCGCCTATCAAACCGCCGCCGTTAATGCTATCAGGGCGACCGGCGGGAACAATGCCACCAGGATGATCGTGCTGCAAGGTATTTCCGCCTCTCCGATAGCCGCCTCAGTAGCCACGATACCCATGGTCGACAACAATTGCCTTGTCTCGCTTCATACTTATGACCCGGTTGGGTTCTCCATGAATTGCAGTCCAAGCACCTGGGGATCGGCTTCCGATACGGCAGCGGTAATGAATAATCTCAAATCTGAATCAGGTATGGTGTCCACTAAAGGCGGGGTCGCCATAGTGGGCGAATGGGGCACGGAATCCTGCGATGACCTGGCTTCGCGCGTCCACCATGCGCAATTTTATGCCAGGGAATGCATAAATCACGCGATGGTCGCGGTGTGGTGGGATGACGGCGCAAGCTTTACCTTACTTAACAGAAAAGCAAATCCGCCTGCATGGCAGTATCCGACGATTGCCCAGGCCCTTGCGACCGGCGCTTCGCAAGGGGTTTTTGGATCTGAAGCGGGAACGGATGTCGAGCCTCCAGTCGAAAATAAAATTTCAGTAAACAGCGGATTAACGGTAAAGGCCGGGCTCGTCAATTATATGCTTCCCAAAACATCGTCGGTCTCTTTATGCCTTTATAATGTTCAGGGAAAAATCGTATCGACCCTCGTGAAAACCAATCAGTCCGCGGGAAATTACGAGGTGAAATTGCCGACCAAGGGCATTACAAGCGGCAATTACGTAATTGAATTAAAGGCCGGTAACAATTCTATTACAAAAAGAATTAACATACTGTAACGAAATGGTCTGCTTGACGAAATAAATATTTCAAGACCTCCTTGAAGAGGCTGCTCATAATCGTGTTTCTGAGTATGAGCGGCCTTTTTATCTAATCTCACCGGGCGGACCAATCCATCTTCAGGATTAACAATAAATAAATTTACTAAACAAAAGCAAATAACATCTTATTTAATATCAATATGTTATAGATTTTGCTCGAATTAGCATAAAAATTAAATCTAAACAAATAGTTGACAAACATTTCTTTTTCGTATATATTATCATTACTGTAGTATAGTCTGGTAAAATAAGCTGAATTTAAGCGATTAATTTAGAAATACCCGCTGCTTGAAAAATTCATCAAAAAGGAGTAAATTTATATACCTTTATTTGTCGGAGGCTGGGTCGGCGGAGTCGGCCCTTTCGCTCCCGAAAAAACAAAACAACAATCATCCAATTTCAGGAGGAGGATTATGACCAAAAACATATTTTCATTTAACAAAATGATAAATTCAGTGCTAATTATTGTTTTATTGGGCGGTTATAGCCTCATTACGGCTACTGTCGCGAATGACCCGATGCGCAATTTGTCGAGAGGGCAATATGTCAAAAACATGTTTCTCGGCTGGAACCTGGGCAATACCTTTGACGGCAGCGGCACGGAAACGGGCTGGGGAAATCCCGTGACGACCCAGGCGATGATAGATACGGTACATGCGAAGGGAATTAAAACATTGAGAATCCCGGTGACCTGGAGCAGCCATTTCGGCGCCGCCCCCACGTACACCATTACTCCGGCATTTATTCAAAGGCTCGCGGAAGTGGTAAATTACGCGCTCAACGACAGCATGTATGTGTTTATCAATACGCACCACGATGGTTGGTACAACCTTGGCGCGACCGGCACGACGGCGACGACGATTGCGACGGAGGTCGCGACGCTTTGGTCCCAGATTGCAACATACTTTAAGAGCTATAGCGACTATTTAAGTTTTGAAATATTCAACGAACCTAATGCGGGGGCCGCGAACCAATATGGCGGTGGAGACTCGACGAGCCGCACCAATCTTGCCAACTATCAAACCGCTGCCGTCAACGCAATCAGGGCGACCGGCGGAAACAACGCCACGAGGATGATCATACTTCAGGGCATTTCCGCCTCTCCGATACAGGCTTCGCTGGCCACGATACCCATGGTGGATAACAATTGCATTGTCTCGGTTCACACCTACGACCCGACCGGGTTCTCCCTGAGCGGTAGTCCGACGACCTGGGGATCGACTTCCGATTCGCAAGAAGTCGTACGGAATCTCAATAACCTGCAAACATGGTTGGCCACAAAAGGTCAGGTCATCGTACTGGGCGAATGGGGCAACACCGCGGCCGACCAATTAGCGTCCAGGGAAAAACACGCATATTATTATGCTCAGCAGGTAGTAAGCCATGGCGGAGTGCCCATATGGTGGGACAATAACAGTTTTTCAGGAGCGGATGGTTTTGGGTTACTTACTAGAAAAGCGGTTCCACCTACCTGGGGGGTTCCAACAGTTGTCCAGGCGATGGCAGACGGAGCGAAAAGCGGGGTCTTTCCAGCTAATTTATTAACGGAAGTCGAGCCTCCAATCCAAAACAAAATTTCTTTTAACAGCGGATTAATGGTAAAAGCCGGGATCGTCAATTATACGCTTCCCAAAACATCGTCCGTTTCTTTATGTATTTATAATGTTCAGGGAAAAATCGTATCGACCCTCGTGAAAACCAATCAGTCCGCGGGAAATTACGAAGTGAAGCTGCCGACCAAGGGCATTACCAGCGGCAATTACGTGCTTGAATTAAAAGCGGGCAATAATTTAGTTACAAAAAGAATTAATATACTGTAACAAAAAGGCAATTTGTCAATGTCAGGAGGAAGATCGTGAAAAAAAACATATTTTCAATTAACAAAATAATTAAATCGGCGTTTGTTTTCGTTGTGCTGGGGAGTTTTAGCATCTTTGCGCAACTCTATACGACGGGCAGCGTCGCGATCGGCCCGATGCGCGGTTTAACAAAAGGGCAGTTTATCAATGCCATGAAAGTCGGCTGGAACCTGGGCAATACCATGGACGGCAGCGGCACGGAAACCGGCTGGGGACAACCCGTGACAACCCAGGCCATGCTCGATTGCGTGGCAAAGCAGGGATTTAAAACATTGAGAGAGCCGGTAACCTGGAGCAGTCATTTCGGCGGCGCCCCAACCTACACCATCGACGCGTCCTTTATGGCCCGCGTCGCGGCGATCGCCAATTACGCGCTCAACGACAGCATGTATGTGATCGTCAACACGCACCACGACGGTTGGTACAACCTTGGCGCGACAGGCGCGGCCGCGACCACGGTCCAAGCGGAGGTCGTGGCTATTTGGACCCAAATAGCCAATGAATTCAAGAACTATAGCGATTATCTGATTTTTGAAATATTCAACGAACCCAATGCGGGAGCCGCAAATCAATATGGGGGCGGAGATGCGACGAGCCGAGCCAATCTTGCCGCTTATCAAACTGCCGCGGTCGCGGCAATCAGGGCGACCGGCGGAAACAACGCCACCCGAATGATCATGCTGCAGGGTATTTCCGCCTCTCCGATAGCCGCCTCCGTTGCCACGATACCTATTCCCGACGCCAATATCCTTGTCTCAATTCACACTTATGATCCGGGAGGGTTCTCAATGAATTGCAGTCCGACAACCTGGGGAACGTCTTCCGATTCGTCGGAAGTACGAAACAGTCTTACAAGTGAACAAAATATGGTGGCGACAAAAGGCAAGGTGGCCGTGGTTGGCGAATGGGGTTCCGAAGCCTGCGACGTTACGGCGTCCCGGGCCACGCATGCATACTATTACGCCCAGCAATGCCGGCTTCACGCGATGGTCCCGATATGGTGGGATGATGGCGGCACCATGGAGGGCAGCAACGGCTACGGCATCCTTGACAGGCGCTCAACCCCGCCTTCCTGGGCCTTTCCGACGATTGCCCAGGCGCTTGTGGATGGCGCCAATTCGGCAACCTTTCCAACGGATATCGAGCCTTCAATCGAAAGCAAAATTTCTTTGAACGGCGGATTAGTGGTAAAAGCCGGGATCGTCAATTATACGCTTCCCAAAACATCGTCCGTTTCTTTATGCATTTACAATGTCCAGGGAAAAATCGTATCGACTCTCGTGAAAACCAATCAGTCCGCGGGAAATTACGAAGTGAAACTGCCGACCAAGGGCATTACCAGCGGCAATTACGTTCTTGAATTAAAGGCGGGCAATAATTTAGTTACAAAAAGAATTAATATAATGTAACAAAATTGCACAGTTTGGATCGACCATTTTTTCCGACCCCTCCCTGGCTTGCAGGGAGGGGTCGGTTTATTTTAAACGGATTTTTCAAATCGGTCGTCCGGAATTTTATTTCGCTTGATCTTGGAAACTCAAAAATATCTCCCCTTGATCAGCGCATGGCCTAACGCGAAGTAGCACCCTGAATCAATCATTGAAAATACCCCGAAACCCGCGAACGCCCACGTCGTGAGCTGGACATTCAACATACGCGCTTTTTCATGCAGCGTATCGTTAAAATCATCGGCGCCCCTGCGCGCAATCAAATAAATAATCA
>JBAVGL010000231.1:0-2572 GCA_049684795.1 Chitinivibrionales bacterium
ATGTTGGGGTCCAAACTTTTAACTACAACAGAGTCGACTACAAAATTTATGGGTTTAGAATATACTGTGCTTTGCAAAAAAGTGTCTTTGAAGGATAATCCAACCGTGGAATCGCCTGAAAGAAGGCGCCGCCATTCCACTTTGGTTATTGGGCCTAATGGGCTTTTTATTTGGGCTTTTACCACTGCTGAGCCATTCAGGAATATATTGTCTTGCCAATCATTATTAATGTTGATAATTTGAACCGAAAGGCCGCCTTGTGAATGAATTGTGATGTCCGCAAATTTATAAAATGCACCCATTGATATTGAATTATCGAGTATGGCAACGCGATATTTAAATCGAAAGGTTCCTGTATCTAAATACCGTATTGATGAGTCAATAAAAAACGTGTTCATCGTTGCGCCGATCTGGGTTCCCGCGGACTGAATGGTGTCAAATGGCGCTCGATAAATAACGAAATCGGACAAGTTGGAATAATTGACGGTGTCCCATTGGATTCGAACCGTTCCCTTGCCGGAGTCGTACGATGCTTTAATTCCGGTTACGACCGGAATTCCGGTATACGTCAGTTCAATAGTGTCTTTGAGCGTATCGGGCTTGGAAATACGGATTCCAACAGAAACGAATTTAGGGACGTATTCATTGAGCAAGGTTGAGAATTTTAATTGGTAATCGCCCTTGGCAAGCATCGGAAGATTGAATTGCCCTTGGGAATTCACGTTGGCGTAAATATTAGTTCCAAGCGCCTGAACGATGACTGTCGCGACATTGTCATTCGGCTGGATTTTAACAACGCCCGTCAAGGACGCAGGCAGGTTCAGGGTGTCGCTAATTGATTGCAAGAGCGATGTTGTCGCTATGTAGATTGAATCATGCAGCAGAACGAGAGAATCCTGCTGCGCAAGAACATTGTAGCAGCCATCGGCCAGACCATTGACCGAAAAGTGGCCCTGGTTGTCGGTTGATGTCCTGAGATCGGACAGCATGGATGCCGACTTTTTACTTAATGCGGTGGACGGAATGTAGTCTGAAGGAACGATAAGGACGGTCGCATTTTTCGCCGGTTGCCCATTGGGAAGATAAATCGTGGCTTGATATTTTTCGTTGGTGACTTCCGATCCGGCTATGTTTTTTGTGCAGTCAAGCATGCAAAGCATGACTGCCAGACCCACTGCAACGGACAGGCATTTCATTGATTTCATAATGCTCCTTTTAATCCAGGCCAATAATTGAGTACATTCCGTTCCTTGATCAAAATCCGGGAAATCCTTTAATAAGCTTAATCCAGGTCGGTTAAGGGAAATAACTGGATGTTGCATTGAAATACGTTGTTTCTTTTCTGGTCCTGTTCCGAAATCGCAAGCAGTTTTTTCCGCAGTTCAGCGATTTCTTCGCTTGCACGGTTTTTGCCTTCTTCCGAAAGACATATGGTGACCGCGGAAATGTCCCTGTTTTCTTTTTTAAAGCGGTCGAGCGCTTCTATTCCAAGTTCCATGTTCGCACGCATAAAATTGGCCCAATGCAGGGACTTGAAATGCGGGTCCTTTTTAATGATGGGATCGCATGGCTTGAGGTGCCCGCTCCGGTTAGCTTTCACGAACCCGAGGGATTTGAGTATTTCAATCGCTTTTTTTGCCCGTTGCGGCGATATGGGCGGGGACAATTCCTTTGCGAGGGCTTTGTAATCGTCTTTAAAGTCGTGGCAAAACAGCAACTCACGGATAGCCGGGATATACCAGGTGCTGTAAAATGCAAACTGGTTCTTATTGACTATTGACGCGTTCAATTCTTTAAAAGACATCATTTTCTCCATGAAGGCGTTTTTCTCGTCCAGGGACCCTGCCTGGTCGTATCCGACTAAAACTTCGAAGTAGCTCTTCTCCCGCGCCGTTAATTTAAAAAGCCTTGAAAGCTTGAGCAGGTACGTTCCGGTCAAATTGATCCTGCCCCCGACAACATCCGAAAACCACCCAGCCGACGATGAACCCGTTTTATACGCAATTAACCGATGAGAAAATTTATTGTCCTGTTGTTTAAGGAAATGGTAATAATCGTTTAAAAATACCCGGTAGCTGGCATAGTTGAAAATATTCGGCTTACTTAGTGTCATGCGAAAACCCATGGTTAAAAGATACCAACATCCAGGACTATTGGCAAGGGCCGTCCCATAAAAAACGCTCTAATTTTTAGAGCGTTTTTTGTTGAAAAGAAATATTCGGGGGTTCGTTGAGTTAAAAACGGTGGCATTAAACGCACCACCGTTTTTTTCTAGACAATTATTGAATCATTCCAGCGAAAAGTGTATTGTAGCTGCCAGCAAATTTAGAATTAAGTTCATTAGTTTGACAAACGACACCACTCAAATCAGTATAAGCAACGGCGAATTTTCCATATTGACTACTATACAAAGTTAAAGTGATTGCTTTACCAGCGGCCTTTGCTGCAACAACCGAATTATAAACAGCCATTGCGTCCTGGGAATCAAGCATGTAAAAGCCCCATCCACCATTTGTGAATTCCATATATAGAAGTGGAGCACCGGTTGTATTGGTGACCATAAGGCTTGCTG
>JBAVGL010000232.1:0-1957 GCA_049684795.1 Chitinivibrionales bacterium
GCTCGGCCCATCCCTACGATAAAAACGTCGAACTCACCAAAAAAGTGGTTGAATACGCGCATAAATATGATATCACGGTCGAGGGAGAACTCGGCGTGCTCGCAGGCATCGAAGACGACGTGCAGGCCGCCAAGGCCATCTACACCCAACCCGACGACGTCGTTGATTTCGTGGGGAAAACGGGCGTCGATTCGCTGGCGATCTCCATCGGCACGTCGCATGGGGCGTACAAATTCAAGCCCGAGCAGTGCACCAAAAACGCCGACGGCGTTCTGGTCCCGCCCGACCTTCGGTTCGACATCCTGGCAGAAATCGAGAAGCGTATACCGGGTTTTCCCATCGTGCTCCACGGTTCGAGCTCGGTGGTGCCCAAGTACGTCGACATCATCAATAAAAACGGCGGCAAGCTGGTCGCGGCCGTGGGTATTCCGGCGGAGCAATTGCGCCGCGCGGCAAAGTCCGCGGTGTGCAAGATCAACATCGACTCCGACGGCCGCCTGGTCATGACCGCCATGATCCGCAAGACCTTCGCCGAAAAACCCGGGGAATTCGACCCGCGCAAGTACCTCGGCCCGGCCCGCGACGAATTGACTAAGATGATTATTGACAAAAACGAACATGTGCTGGGAAGCGCCGGCAAAGCCTAACCTGTCTAAGGGCAGATAAGTTACTGTAGTCAGGAATTATCGGCGCGTGCCGCGTAGATAATTCAGACACAGTAACTAAATAGCCGCGCCACTGAATAAACAAAAGGCCCGCCGGAATTATCCCGCGGGCCTTTTTTATTGGTGCGCCCGGCTCTGGAAAACGCCGTAAGCCATGATGGCTTACTCAGGGCATGAGCTTATTTTTCGATTTGATTGGCGAGTTTTGCTGTTGCATCAATAAATTTTGCCACTTCAGTAAACCAAGGCTTCACATCTGTTTCTTCAAATTCGAAAAACGGCCCGTAATCACTTTCTTGTCTTCTGTCGAAAAGATCATTGTAAATCGCGGAAACATCCTTTGTAACAATTCCAGTTCTCGCAAAACGATTGTTGAAAAGCGATCGTACTCCCGAATGTTTTGAAGAAGAAAGGCCGTGTTTTTGAAGTAATGCCGAAGCGGAATAAAAACAGGAATAATAGAGCCGGCTTACGCACGTGTTCCAATGACCGGAATCCGCAAGAATCTTAGCTTCCTCAAAAGATTCTCGGGCGCGAGTTAACAAATGTTGCACCAGATCGCCGAGTTTTTCTTTCATAACAGGATTCCTTCACGCTCAACGGATTTATGCAATGGAACAATCAGATAATCAGGATCATTCCAAAGTTGACGACTTTTAATAATGGTGCTGATTACTTCGCCGGTGTCCCATTCGATTTCATAAAGGGAATGTCGAATTCGATCAACACGCGCAGTATCGACATCTCCGTCTACAAGTACCAGAAAATCCCAGTCGGAAAACTTGGTAAAATCGTTTCGGGCTCGGGATCCGAATAGGAATACTTCGGCGGAAGGTTCAATGCTTAATACGGAATCTTTAACTTTTGATAATATTATGTCTTTCATACCATCCTCTATAAAATTTGGGAACAAGGTGTTTTTCCTTCGGTTTTAATCCTTTTAAAATTGATTTGCCATCAAATGCCTTTCTTTTCTCGGTTCACCTGCCAAGGATGGCAGGTGCTTACTTGGCAACCGGCCCGTCATTTTTAATTAAAATACGTTATATTTATCATTACCGCTTAATTTTTGGCCAACGTGTGCGCAACGGATGCCGTGGCCGGATTGCCGACATGACGGTGCCCGAGGTTTTGAGAGTGGACACCGACGGAGGCATCAAACCGGACATGGCATTCCTTGCGCTGTTGTGCGAATGTAAACCAGGCATGCTACCATATTTAATCTTTCTGCCCGCGCGATGATTTCTAATCGATTATGCTATTTCTACTCCATTCACAAAGTATTTCTGCAC
>JBAVGL010000233.1:0-15882 GCA_049684795.1 Chitinivibrionales bacterium
GAGAACGTATGGGTCTTGAAATAATGAAAAAATCCGTTGATAGTATTCTTTGGCAGGATTATCGCGCGGCAGATACGGGCATGATTGTCCATTATGTTTCGGACCCGGTGTCCGAAATACCCATACGTGAAATTCCCGAGGAAATAGATTCTCCCGTTATTCCGGAGCCTAATTATGAAAACCGCGTGTATGGATTTTTCGGGTGTATCCGGCCAAAAATCAGGAGCGCCTTTTTCAAGTCAAAGATCCGGTATATTTTTTTCCTCACAAAATATGCGGGATGCAAGGATGAATTTAGAGACAAACCTATTATAACAGGATATTTTCGTATTTTTAAAAGCGCTGATGTCCAGAAACTCCATTTAAGATATTTGAACGATGTTGCGTGCCTGGATGCTGATTCATGCATTGCCTTGCGTGCTGATGAAGTTCATTTTGTTTCATTAAACGATGCTTATATCGTCGATGACGAAAAACTTAAAGCTTGGGGCTATAATGCTAAAATAAACAAGCAGTTACGAATTGTTCTGGATACTGATAAAACAAACCAGCTCCTTGACTATTTAAAATCAAAACCCAATCAGTTAAATGTTTACATTGCAGAAACCAAAAGACTGGGGCCGCACGTTGAGGGGGAAGAGGAACAAAAAGTTGAATCCGATGAAAATGCTTATAGTGTTGCGCCTAGTGTCGCTGCTGATAATGCTCCTGATGATGTTCCTGATAACGCGTCTGGTATTGCCCCTGATGGTTCCGGTGTTGCCGCTGATATCGCTCCTGACAGTGCTGAACCTGGAGTTGCTCCCGATGTTGGTTCCGATATCACTTCATCTGAACGGCACGAGGGACCATAAGCGTAATTATGCCACAAACCGGATAATGGGAATTGTATGAATGAACAGCGGAGCCTAGAGCGAAGAAACCTGGAGCGAATCAAGCTTTTTTATTACCTTCGTGTGTATGACCGCGACACGGAGGAGTTCGTCGGCTCAGTGTTCGATCTTTCTTTGCAGGGAATGAAATTGGTCAGCGAAAGGTTTTTTTCAGTCAATTCCCTTTATTACTTGAAAGTTCTTTTGCCCGAAGGAAGCATTTTAGGCGATTCAATTACTATCGACGCTCAATGCCGCTGGCGCAGCGACAGCGAAAAAAAAGACACTTTTGAAGCGGGATTTGAATTTGTTAAGAAGGTGGACAGCGGCATCTACGTCATTAAAAAGCTTATCGAAGATCTGCAAGACCACAAGCTTATGTAGGGGTGCAATACCTCAGACGGGGAGCACACCCGCCGATCACGGAAGGCTTTTCCCCGCGGTTTTCGCGACCGTTTGAATAAGAGACCGGATATTGAAGGGCTTGGTGATTGATCCTAATATGCCTATTTCCGATAGCCGCTTCTCATCGACCAGTTCGTTGAGACCGGAAACCAGCAGGGCCTTGATTGACGGATGCAGTTCCTTTAACCGCCGGAAACATTCAAAACCATTGCATTCAGGCATCAGCATGTCGATGAGCACCAGGTCGAAATCGTCGGCATGTTTGCGGTAGGCCTCGATGGCCTTGAGGGGATTGGTGTTTGTCGTAACCTGGCACCCGGCGTTTTGCAGGACGTATTTGAGGATCTCGCATATTGTCGCGTCATTATCGATCACGAGTACGCGAGCGTTAATATAAACGGGCGCCGAGGAGACTACTCCGGTCATGGCATCCGTCTTCGGAGCGGTTTCCCCCGCCATGGTGACCGGCAGGTAAAATTTAAAGGTCGAACCTTTGCCTGGAGCGGACACGACGTCAACGAAACCGTTATGGTTCCTCATCACCCGCGCAACATTGGCCAGCCCAAGCCCCGTGCCTTTTCCAGGAGGTTTTGTCGTGAAAAAAGGCTCAAAAAGCCTGCGTTGTATTGTTTCGTCCATGCCGCAACCGGAATCGGTGATCGAAATCACCAGATATTCCCCAATAGCATTCTTTTGCCTCGCGGGAAGGGAAAGCGGACTGTCTATAAAACGGTTTTCAGTGGAAAACGCAAGCCTCCCTCCGCGTTCCATCGCGTCTCGCGCGTTGATGGCTGTATTGACAAGAGCATTTTGAATCTGGACCGGATCGCCCGTGAAATATGGGTTTTCAGCACGAAAATCATGCGTGATGGAAACATTGTTTTCGATCGTAAAAGAAAGAAGGTGCATCGCGTCGCTGATGAGCGTGTGGCCGTTAAGAACGCTGACTTTGCTTTGGGTTTTTCGTGTAAAATCAAGCACGGTCCGGATGAGCTTGGTGCCGTTATTGATCCCGTTAATCATGGAGGCGACAATTTGGTGCATTTGCGGGTCAGGCCCATCGTCGCCCGACGGCAGCTTTTCCTGGATCAATTCGGCAGAACACAAACAATTGTTCAAAACGTTGTTGAGATCGTGGATGATCCCAACGGTCATTTGCCCGATTGCCTCGACTTTCATCGAGTGCTGCAACTGTTCTTCAAGCCGCGCCTTTTGTTTCCCAAGAATTACATGCTCGGTGATGTTACGAATGATACCGACCGTGCCCGCGAATTTTTCCATGGAGCCCTTTGATTTACGGGAATAATGCCCGGTAGAGGAAATTTCCCCATAGAGCACGCCGTCGGACCCGGACCGTTTTGGCTCCTGCATACGGCGCAACAAACGGTCGAAATAGTCCCCGTATGAATGAACTTCACCGTAAAACTGGTTTTCGTCTTCATCCGTCATGAGCGATTTGACCTGGTCCTTTAAATACTTGGACACAAACCGAACCACAAGACGCCGCGTAGCCCGGGAGCCGGTCCTGCGTTCGTCAAAAAGCTTGGGGGCCGACGCGTCTCCGGTTTTTTCCCCTTTGTAGAGCGGCAGAACGGCCTCGCGGCTTATGGCGTTGATATCGTGCGGATGGATTATTTCTTTAAAATGTTTTCCGACCAATTCATCGGGCGTGTACCCCAGGTCGGTTATCGCCTCGCTTATATAAATAAAATACCCGAAAGCATCGATTTTGTAAATGATGTCCGGCAGCGTTTTAAAGAGAGCATGATACTGCTTGAGCTCCTGGCTCGGAGAAAGAGCGCCGGGCTTTTTTCCTTTGTTTTTAAGAGTGTTGGCATTCATGGTTTATTGACGGTGTATTATTGGACTAATTTTAAAATATACCTACCAAGCCGGAAAAAAACAACGGATTTTATGAGATTTAACTTATTTTCTTGGATCATGGATAAAAAGAACAAAACGTTTACTTTTCTCAATCCCGAGCACTTGGCTCCTATTAGAAACCTTGATCTGCGCGCCAGGCTCATTGTAGAAGGGACCATTGCAGGACTGCACCAGAGTCCATACCACGGGTTTTCAACTGAATTTCTTGAGTATCGACCTTATTTGCCCGGGGAGTCTACCAGGAGGATTGATTGGCGGAAATTCGCTAAAACCGACAGGACCGTTGTGCGGCTATTTGAAGACGAAACGAATTTGTATGCCAACATCCTTATTGACAAGAGCGCATCGATGAAGTTTTCTTCAACCACAGCCATGACCAAATACGATTACGCCAGGACTCTTGCCGCTTCCCTTGCGCTGATCCTTGTCCGTCAACGCGACGCGGTGGGGCTTTCGGCATTTGATGAAACAACGAGCTGTTATATCGCGCCCCATTCCACCAACATTCAATTGAAAACCATCATGACCAAGCTGGAGAGCATGGAAGCGTCCGGCGTCACACGGTGCGGGGCCGCGTTGTCCCGTTGCGCCCGGGCGCTCAAAAAAAGGGGACTATGCATCGTTATCTCGGATCTGTTCGACGAGCCGGAAGAAATAATCCGCGGCCTGCGCCATCTGCGGTTTAAAAAGCAGGACATTATCGTGCTTCGGATAGCGGACCCCATGGAACAAAATTTTAAATATGAGGCCTCGCTTAAGTTACACGATCTTGAAACGGGTGAAAATCTTTCGCTGGATCCCGTTACTGCCGCCCATTTTTTCAATCAAGGGGCTGCCAGCCATTATGCGGTAATTAAAAGGGCCTGCCAGGAACTTACAATCGATTGTGAACTCATCCTGATAACCGAACCGTTTCACAAGGCCTTGCTGCGTGTGTTGGAAAAAAGACGGAGAATGTTGTAAACATGGCGTCTTTTTACCGGCCGGCTTTTCTTTGGGGACTCGTTTTCCTTGCGGTGCCAATAATCCTCCACTTTTTTAACCGCAGACACACCGTATCGCTGAACTTTTCAACCGTCCGATTTTTTCGCGCCACTGCCGTACGCGCAAGCAAAATCCGTCGTTTAAAAAGACTTTTGCTCCTGTGCTCTCGCTGCCTGCTGATTGCCGTGATTATTATGTTATTTGCAAAACCATACAATAAACATGACCCTTTTGCCGCTCTTTCCGATCCTAACGGGGAGATTTATTGCTGGGTTGATCCGACATTAAGCATGAAATACAAGGATAACGGCGTCCAGCTTTGGCAAAGGGCGTTGTTGTTGCTGGATTCCCTCGCTAAAAAGGCGTCGCCTTCTTCCATGCACTATTGGTTCAGCGATGCTCAGGGTGAATTTGTTGCAAGAAATGCGGGCGCCGTTGCGAATGAGGGAATTCCGCGGAATGGTCCCGCGCATTTGGAAAAAATGATCAATTCCTTTAAAAACAAAACCCGGAATTTCTCAGGCTTTCCGGTGCTCATTGTTTTTTCCGATTTTCAGGAAAATATCAGCGAGACGCTTGATAGTTTATTTCTTTTGGACCGCATAAAGTTTCCAATTATCTGCGTTTCCGTGGGGCCACATAACGCCTGGAATTTTGGCATACAAAAAGCTTTCGTTTCGCGCGAACATCCCTCGACGGTCGTCAGCACAATTTCCGCGCAGGGCCGACCGTGCGCTCAAATGGGTGTGTCGGTAGTTTCAGGCGCTATGCGTTCGGGGCATGGCGTCGTCAGCATGGGAGCCGATGAACAGGCAACCGTGAACATTGACGTTGCGCATGACCGTGGGCCTAACAGCGGCGGGCATGTCAGTCTTGACATAGAAGACCCCTTCCCGTCTGATAATGTGCGTTATTTTGTCGGTGAAGGGAACAAAAGTTTAAGGGTTCTTGTGATTGGCGATAGCGAAAAATGTTTTCCCATTGCCGCGGCATTTCGTTCCATGCAAAAAGATGGCTGGGATCCCGTGATTGCGCGGGAACCGCGGGCCATAAGTTTCAACGATATTGACTCCGCGGATTGTATCGTATTGAACGAAGTGTCTTTCTTCCCTATGGCCTTGCAACTCCTCATTTTCACCAGGTCAATGGGTAGCAAAGCGATTCTTTTTTCACCGGCAATTGACAGCGGGTCCGCATTTGCCGGGACGGATTTTTCGAACATTTTAGGAAAAGGCGGGAAACTTCCGCGCACCATTTCCGTTAAACCGCGTTTTCTTGTTTTTTCCGATACAGTGTCGTCACTGTGGACAGGCTTCCACGGTATAAACAATGTTGATGCGGAAATATACCGGTATTATGAGGCGCTTCCCGGCGATGCCCTTTGCGGCCTTGATAATCAAAGACCTTTTGCGTCGCATATAATTGATTCCCTTGGAAATTCATGGGTGCTGTTTGCTTCGCCGCTTGGCATGACCCAATCGAATAACCTTTGTGAAACCGGAATATACGTGCCTTTTTTGGACAGGATTTCGCGCTTTGCTTTGGAATCGATACATAAAAATACGGAATCATGGGTAGCGGGAAAAATGCGGCGTAATCCCTTTTATGGATCAAGGCACCCCGCGTTGATCGACAATGAGCAGGGAAAACGCATTGCCCAATGGGACAATCAACCCTGGGTTGTTTTTGATGAACCGGGTATTTACAGGCTGCAGCCATACGGTTTACCATCCTATGAAGTGGCGGTAAATATTGATCCCGAAGAGACGCGCTTTATATACCGTTTTCCTAAAGTGCCTTCCCGTTCCAAGGATCTGGTGAGATTATTTGATTATAATGAATTTTTACGCAGCTTGCGTGACGAAAAGCATGGTATTTTTATCTACGTGCTTTGGATAATGCTCGGCGGCTTCATATTTGCGGAGATTTTTCTGTGGGAAAAAGCTGCCAAGCGTGAAAACAAGAATGCTAAAAAACAACTTGAAAATTAATAAACTCGGTAGTATACTGATAGCAATAAAATACTATGAAAATTGAAATGCACTCACATGGGGATTATCAGGTCTTGAGGATCGAGGACGAGTTGACGGTCATTTCGGACCTCTCCGAGCTGACGTTTATTATTGAAGGGTATCTTAAGCAGGGCAAACGTTCCATCGCGGTAGGGTTTACCACGACCTCCTATATTTACAGCGGAGCGGTTGCGGTCCTGATTAATTGCATGAAAAAAATAAAGCGGGAAGGCGGCGACCTGTGCATTATAGAGCCCAACCCCGAAATTCTTTCAATACTCAATCTTATCAACGTCAGCAAGATAATTAGTATTTACGAATCGGAAGATGATCTGCCGCAAACGCCTTATAGACCCGCCTGAAGGCTTCGCAAGTCCGAATAATTATTTCTTGTTTTTTACCGCAGCGCTGTCGATTGTTTTTTTAGCGCAGTCCGACAGAGCCAAGAGCCCGCTTTTGTTGACGGTAACCAGGACCGTGATCTCCCAGCCAATGCCTTTTTTAAAATCTTCGTTCTTGACTACGTTTTTCTGGACCTCTTTTATGCAATCGGGAAGTTTCTTAGGGTCCGATTTAATTTTTCCGAGGGCGAGTTTTATCTTTGCCGTGAGGTCCTGCAGGGCCTGTTTCTGCGCCACGTCCGTGGCCGCGGTGACGTCCGCGTTGACGCAATGACCTTTCCCCGTCACGGAATCGCTTGCAAGGACCTGGGTCACGTTCACGATCTCTTCCTTGACATAGCTCCAAGTCTGGTCCTGCGCGATTTTAATGATCTTGCCGTTTCTCAGCGGCACCGTAAAATCCTTGTCGATCGGTTCCTGTTTGCCGTTTTTGAAGCTCCAGGTGCTGTCGGGGTTGAGGATAATCGCCGTTCCGTCCGGGGTTGTAAGTTCCATGCTGACCGGATGTGAAACAGTTTTTGCGGAAACGCACATGCAGTAACCGAGCATGACGAGGAAGGCCGATATAAAAAACTTGGCGTTCATGAAGAGCTCCTTTGAGTTTAGGTTTTTATCGCCGGCATAGAAAATATATTTCAATCAAGGCCGTTTTTACATTATTTCACATCATGTATTTTATCAGAGAATTTATTCTTCATACAGGGCAATTGATACCATGGCAATTTCTTTGCGGCAAATGCTTGATAAAAGATCACCGCTGATTTTTGACGGAGCTATGGCCACCCAGATACAAGAGCATAATATCAATGAAAAGGACTATCAAGGGCATGACGGATGCAATGAAATCCTGAATCTTACAAATCCCCGGATAATCCTCGAAATCCACAAAGAATATTTTAATGCCGGCGCCCATATCGTTGAAAGCAATACATTCGGCGCAAACCGGGTCAAACTTGCCGAATATGGCTTGGAAGGAAAAACCCATGAAATAAACAAATCCGCCGCGTTGATAGCGCGGCAGGCAAGCGGAGCCTGCCGAAACCACCCGTGTTTTGTGTGCGGCGCCATGGGGCCGACGGGTTATCTCCCTTCATCAACAGGTTTCAGCCCCAACGCCATCGGCTTCGATTCGTTGGCAGGCATTTTTATCGAGCAGGCCTCAGGACTTCTTGACGGAGGGGTCGACATGCTTCTTCTGGAAACCATGCAGGACCTTCTGGAGGTTCGCGCCGCGATGTATGGCATCCGCAAGCTCATGCACGAACGCGGCCATTACGTTCCATTGCAGGTTCATGCTTCGGTCGATGCCGCGGGAAGAATGCTGTTGGGCAGCGATGTGACGGCTTTTTTAGGGGCGGTAAGTAATTTGTCGCCTTCGGCGATAGGCTTAAATTGCGGCGTTGGCCCCGCTGAAATGGCTCCGCATATCATAGACCTGCTCAAGCGTTCGACTTATCCCATAGCGATGATGCCCAATGCGGGCATGCCCGAAAATATTGATGGTAAAGCAATGTATAAAATGGGCGCTGATGAATTCGCGCGGGCAATTATCCCGCTCGTGGCAAACCGCGGTCTGGCAATTGTCGGAGGGTGCTGCGGAACGACGCCCTCGCACATCAGGGCGCTGTCCAAGGCGCTCGAGGGAAAACAATCGGCCGCGCTGTCGGTTCGCCCGCGAACATATGTATCGACGGGAATCGCCGGAACGGATTTGGAGTCGGTTGAAAAACCAATCATTATCGGGGAGCGGATAAATGCCCAGGGTTCAAAAAAAACGAAAGAACTGGTTCTTTCGCATAATTTCGATGAATTGTACCAGATTGCCTTGCAACAGGGGCGGTTTGGCAGCGCACTTATCGATCTGTGCGTTGCCGTCAACGAACGCGATCTTGAAAAGGAAACGATGACGGAACTGGTCGCTTTTCTTGCGCAAAGAGTAAATATCCCGTTTTGCATCGATTCCACGGAACCAACGGTTTTTGAGAATGCCCTTAAAGCATGTCCCGGATCGGCAATAATAAATTCGATAAATTTTGAGCATAAGGGCCAAAAGGCGCGCGCATTATTGACACTTGCGCATGATTTCGGCTGTCCGGTCATTGCCCTGACCATTGACGACGAAGGCATGGCAAAAGGCATAACGAAAAAATTGGAACTCAGCAGGCGGATCCGTGACCTTGCGTGCGGAGAATTCGGCCTGCCGGAGCGTTTCTTGTACATCGATCCGCTGACTTTTACTTTAGCGACCGGCGATCCTGATAGCGCCGACGCCGCGAAAATAAGTATTGAAGCGGTTTTCAGAATCAAGGATGAAATGCCGAACATCCGGACTATCCTCGGAGTCAGCAATGTTTCGTATGGCTTTGCGCCCGCAAGCCGGAAAGCGCTCAATAATCTGATGCTGCACCACGCCGCAAAGGCCGGTCTCGACGCCGCCATTTTCAATCCTTTGCATATAGAAAATATCGGGGAGTACGCCGCCGATCTTCGCGTACGCGCGGAAAATCTGCTTTTTAACCGTACGAAAAATGCGCTTGGCGAATTTGTCAAATACTTTGAAACAGCTTCCGCCCCTGAAACGGCGGGGTATTCCGTTCATGATGTTGCCCGGGAAACTCCGACTCTCAAGCAACAGCTCCAAAGAAAAATCATACAGCGTGACAGGCGTGGGCTTAAGGATCTTATTGAAATGATACTCAGGGTGGACAGCGCCGATAGCATCCTTAACACGGTACTAGTGCCCGCCATGGAAGAAGTGGGACAAAAAATGGCGCAGGGTGAGATGATCCTTCCTTTCGTGCTCCAGGCCGCCGAAGTAATGAAAGAATCGATAGAAATCCTGGGACCTTATCTTGAAAAAAAAGAGTCGACAAACAGAGGAACGATAATTCTCGCAACCGTCCATGGTGACGTGCACGATATCGGGAAAAACCTTGTGGGCTCTATCCTGAAAAATCAGGGCTTTAAAATTATCGATCTTGGCAAGCAGGTTCCTTTGGAAACCATCGTTGAAACCGTTGAACGGATCCAACCCGATGCCCTAGGACTTTCGGCGCTTTTAGTGGCAACATCCCGTGAGATGCGGCGATGCGTTGAGGAATTTCACCTGCGGGGATATTCCGTTCCTGTTATTATCGGCGGCGCCGCGGTCAATCGAGCTTTTGCCGAGAAGATCGCCCGCATCGATGACGAACGTGCGTACGCGGGCGGTGTCTTTTATGCAAAGGACGCTTTTGAAGCCGCGAGAATCATGGATGATTTGAAAAAAAATAAGGGCGGTTCACAAAAACACCCTGAGAAGGAAATAAACATTCCAGCGCAAAAAAATGCTGAAACGGATACTGAAGGGCCGGCACGGATTACGTACGGGGAACTTCTGGTCCCGCATTTTTACGGGACAAGCGAAATTCTGCGATGGGAAGCGAAAACGTTGCTGGAAGCTCTTGATATGGTGCGTCTTTTTAAAGGGTACTGGGGAGGCGGCAATCTTTCAGAGGACGATTTTGCGAAAAGCGTGGAGCCTGAATTTCTACCCGCATTCGATCGCCTTAAAAATGAAATCGAAAACGATCATCTTGTGGAAGCCAAAGGAATGTATGGCTTTTTTCCCGTGTATTCAAAGGACGACATGGTTTACCTTCTTGATCCTGGAGATTTTCATACGGAAATTGCTTCGTTTCAATTTCCAAGGATAGCCAGGAAACGCAACCGCTCCCTTGCGGATTTTTTCAGGCCCGAAGGTGACGTCATCGGCATCCAGGTTGTTACGATTGGAAAAGGAATAGGGGAACGCAGCAGGCGTTATATTTCAGAAAAGAACAGGTATACATCCGGTTTTTATCTCAATGGAATCGGCAATTATCTTACGGAACAGCTTGCCGAACGCGTCACCGGCGAAATGAGACGGGGACTTTTTCTGGAACGTAAACAAGGAAAACGTTACAGTTTCGGTTACCCGGGATTGCCGGGCGTTGAAGACCAGGCCAAACTTTTCGAAATCATGAGTATTGAGGAGAGATTGGGCATCACGCTTACACCCGGATTCCAAATGGAACCCGAGCATTCAACAATGGCGATATTCATTCATCACCCTCAGGCATACTATATGTAATTGAGCCGGAGCCTTTCCTGCGTGTCCGTCAACCTTATTTCCGGGAATACTTGACGGATGCTTAGTGATTGGCAGAAGTTTGGATTTCCTTTATGCGATAGAGTGACCATATACCTTGAATGCGCAATGGTTTGGTATCCGATACGAAACTAAGCGAACCGCAGTCAATTAACTTGGGCTGCGGGGCATTTTTATTATTGACAATAAGCCATATATCTTTTGTAGGATAGGTTAAAGCGTAGGCACAGATGGCTTTACCGTTAAGGAAAATGTTTAAGGAATGGACTCCGGTCTTTAAAAACGTATAATAGCTTTGCTGGGAGAGGATAACGTCCGGCTTATGAGGAACGGAGGAAATAAACGAATGCAGAGCTTTAAAATCATTTCTGTCCGGAACAAATGGATCTTCAAAGGACTGAGAAAAACTTCGCCATATTTGGTTTGCAATCACTACAACGAGTATGCCTGCGCAGATAGCATTTCTCCAGGGAAATTTTATCCGACGGAGAGCCTGAAAGACGGGGAAAAAGGCAGTAAGAAGCAAAAACGGGAAAAAGGGAAAGGTATAGCGGAACATGGCATATGTGATATCATCGCACCAGAAAAAAACTGTTGTCCAATAAAAGAGCGCAGCCGTAATTATTGGCCGGACAGCAGGTTTCTGTTTCCATAGAATCCAGGCCCCGAAGCAACCGTTGATGAACAACGCCACAACGAAGATCCGTTTGATCGGGTTCATGGTGACCAGGTTGTAAAAATATGGGAACAGGAAGTTCGTATACATGGAGCCCGCGAAGGACCAGAAATTATGAAAAGTAATGGCTGATAAATGGGATACAGCCGGAAAAAACCTGCTCGAAAACAGGGGGTATTCTTCATTGAAAGCATGCAAATATCCGGGCGCGGCAAACTCTTTCACAACCAAGGATCTTTCGGCGATTGCACAGATTGCTGTAATGCCTGCTCCGGTAAATAGCTTTTTCCAATCCTTCCGGATAGCAAGCCAGACGGTATACCCAAATAAAAGCGGCATTCCCAAACCCCTTGTTCTCGCTAAAAGCACCCAGCACAAAAGCGCAATCCAGCCATATGTCCGATTGACCGAAGGCTCTTCACTCTTCATAGCAAGCAGGCACGCGGCATAGAGGAGGGGGATGAAGACCGTTTCGGAAAGCACGGAATTGCTCATATAAACAAACCACCAGGCTGAAGAAAATGCGAGGGCGATTCCATAGGATTCCAATGGCGGAAGGAATTTTTTCATGAGCAAGTAGCAGAACCATGCACTGCAGATCATGAGCGCAGCAAGAAACAATTTCAGAATGATGATATGAGGGTGGACAAATTTCCAGTAAAGGCTTAAAAGCAAGGGAAAGCCTGAAGGAACCAGCAGCATATTCTGTCGCCAGGGAAAAGAAATGTCTTCGTAGCCTTTACCCTCTTGAAAACTTTTTCCTATCGAAAGGTAGAAAGCGTCATCATAGGCAGGTGGAAAATCGGCATAAAAATCCAGAGAAATGAATAAGCCGGACCACAAAATAAGAAAAATCAAAAGAAGAGTTTCACGTTTGCACAAAACCATGGTATAAACCCAATTTAAATATTTTTAATGAACTCATTTACCGTATAGTCTACGGAAAAGATTTTGGTCGCCTCGCTGCAATTGGTATAATAATCTTTTTTATCATCATTAAACGCTTTGATGATGCATGTGCATAATTGTTCCGAGTTTTCTTTCTCAAAAGTGTATCCAATCCCGTATGTATTGATTATATTGCCCAAATCTCCGACTTCGGAGCCGATTACCGGGGTATTGCATTGCATCGCATCGGAAAGAATAACAGGAATGCTGTCTATTCTTGAAGGGATAATAAGAAAATGCGAATGGAAAAAAACCTCAGAAATCCGGTCGGTATCAACCATATCATTGATAAATACATTGTGTAGATCGAACCGGCGTACGGTATCGGCGATATCCCTGTGGAGCGATCCGATCCCGTAAAATAAAAAAACCGATTTGCTATTGATTTCATCCGGCAGCTTTTTAATTGCCTCAATGAGAATGTCCGGCCCTTTATTGTAATGATATCTGCCGATAAAAAGAAATGTTTTCTCATGGGTTTTTTCTCTTTGGATACTGGTATGGTTTTGCACGATGTTCCTGCAGCTGGGCAAGAACCTGCTTGTCTTGTTACAAAGCAAATCGACTTCTTTACAGAAGGTATAACCGTCGGTATAGATATTGTTTGAACTATTCAGAATTTTATTCAAGAATGGCCTGGTAAGCCAATTGTCCTTATGTTTCCAGATATCGGAACCCAGACACCAGACATCGTAAGAGATATTGAATTTCTTGAAAAGAAAATAGCCTCCAAGGCCGGAAGGCAGGGCCCACAGGCAAAAACAATAATCGATAGGGGTATTTGCACTGAGTCGCGTCAATGTTTTTGCGGTGTTAAACAGTAAATTTATTGCGTAAAAGATATGGAGAAGCTTATAAAATTTGAGTTCGGCCAACGGAATTTTATCACCATTCCATGAAACAGGCACAAGCTTTATAAGGGTGGGAATATGATATTCTTCCGTTCTTTTTTGAGTGACGACAGTAACTGAGTGGGTTTTCGCCAGTGCAACGCAGAAATCCAGGATAAACCCCCCAAAGGGGTCTTGCTCATTTGTCGGGAATGTACTGGTAATTACACAGATATTCATTGAGCTGACTTTATTCGGGCTTATTTTCTAAATTTTTCAATAATATAAAACTTATTGTTCCGGCGCATAAGTCCGCAAGCATGCTGACAACACGCGTCGCAATGGGCAAAACCAATGGAAATACGGCGTTTGAAACCCCCTGCAGCATGAAATACATTACGCCTTCCCTGACTCCCAAGCCGCCTGGAACGATAAATGCTATGTATCCTATAACGTCTGAAATCATCATTGATGCCATGACGGGCAGCATGCTTTGCTTCCCAGCGTTCAGGCCGATACCATAGCATACAAAATATGCGCCGATGCCGAAACAAAGAGCAGAAAAAGTATGGACCAGATGTAAATATGCAAACAGCTTTCTGGACGTGCGGTAATAGTGAATATTGCGTTTAAATAGAAAGTTGACTGCAGATATAAGCCGATTAAAAACCGTTGAACTATACGCGATGAGCAGTATATCGAAGAAAAGCAAAATGAGCAATGGGGGAATTGAAAAAATCAACGGTATTTTGCACGAGGATAAAACAATGCAAATGACACCTGCAATCGTCGCGGTAACCAATGAAATAAGCATGTTTATTAGATTTATATACAAAATCAAGGACTTGGAAAATCCTGCTTTAGAAAACCAATACATTTGCAGGGCATATGACCACACTTTTCCCGGAACGTATTTGATCAGGCTGCTGGTATTCACGACCGCAAAGGAACCCGAAAATGAAATTTTATGAATGCCGGACAAACGATTTAACGATAGAAAATATCCATAGGTGGTCAATACGTACGAAAGGAGTATCGCGGCAAAAGAAAGAATTACAAAAGGCATCTTAAACTTCAAATGATATGATTCAACGGCCATCCAGTTGTTCTGAAATGCCCTGTAGAAAAAGAAAATAAACAGGCAAATGACGAGAAAGGAAGGGGCAAGTTTTATTGGCCTTTTATGCTTCCTGGCCTTCTTTACTACAATGGATATAAAATGGCGTGTCCCGGTCATTATTGATTCGATTTCTTCTGATGTTTTATGAGAAGCCAAATATAGGTTGGGCACAGCCAATAAGCGTACTTGATGACCAGTAAAACAAGCTTTTGTTTCATGCTTTTACTTCGGACCATCTCGGTCGCGAAAAACTTTTCAGGGGTTTCTACGACTGTTTTCGTATAGTCCAACATTTCGAAATTGGCGAGCAGTTTTTTTAATCCCCAGAAATTTAAAAAGTTTTCATAATAGAAATCAGACTTTTTTAAATACCTTACGCACCAATGCGCCATGAATTTTGGAAGCAGGGACAAAAAAGGAATCCCGTATTCCGGGTCTTTGAAAGTGATTTTGTTTGCCGCGGCGAAAAAACAGACGCCTCCGGGTCTTAGCAACCGGTGTATTTCCGAAACCAATTTCCGGCTGTCGGAGACATGCTCGTAAATATGGGAACACGCAATGACATCGAATGATTCGTCTGAAAATGGGCTGTTCAGCACATCCGACATAACAAAGGTCAGGTTGCCTTTTGTGAAATTCCAGCGGGCGAATGAGACGCCTTCTTCGTCGATATCGATTCCAACGATTTTTCCGAACCGGGCACTCAATACATTCGTCATTATTCCTGTAGAACAACCGATATCAAGCAAACTCAAAGAATCGAGATTGCCAAGATAATCGGTTAATACCGACAAAATTTTATTCGCTTTCTGTTCCCGTTGTTTCGAATCAAACAAGATCTTGTGATGTGATGAAAAATTTAATTGGTAGGTATTGCCTTTCATACATTGGATTCCAATTCAGGATTGCTGTGGCCGAAAAATTATTTTTTAATTATGTACGCGTAATGCAAAGAGGGCAGCCCCGATAGGCCTAATTTATTATCGAACCACGAGGCCATGTTCAGAATAAAAATCGTTACCAATCTTGGGCAAATCCTTGCAATCACGTTCAAAGGCAAAATGCAGAACGTGGTGAAAGGCAAGCCGGATTTCGATTCTAACGTGCCATCGAACGCTTTAATGTAATTTTCAATTTCATTTCTTTTGAAGAACCGACCGCCCGTATCGACTCCCGTTTTATTCAAAAACTTTTTGATTAAATTGCCGATTCCGAACAATCTTGAAATGGACATATTAGAAGCTTGAGGCTCAATTAATATTAATTTTCCTTCTGGTTTTAAATGTTTTATAAGATTTTGCAGGGATTTTAACACATTTTTTTCTGGGCTATACATGAGCACGGTTACGCACAGTATATAATCAAATTGGCCAATCTCATCTGGAATACTTTCCAGTGTCCCAAGTATGGCCTTCTGCTTTGTCATCTCTTGATAAAACTTAACAAAGGTCTCAGTAATGTCTATCCCGAGTACTTCAGTTTCTGGATATTCATCAATAACAGGCATCGAAAGTCGTCCATAACCACATCCAATGTCTAAAACCCGCATGTTCTTTTTTTTAGCGATATTCTTCAAAACTATTTTTTTATGCCAATTGTGAATATGTTCATTGATGATATC
>JBAVGL010000234.1:0-2194 GCA_049684795.1 Chitinivibrionales bacterium
ACCTATTCATTTCTTTCCGGGGGAGGGGATTCGCTTTTCGTTAACTTTGTCATAACAAAACAGGGGCTGCCGGACACGGCGCTCATTATTGAAAAAACCGGCGATTGGGGCCTGGTCAAGCAGGCGAACGCTGCGGACACGCTCAAAACGATTTATTTCCGCGCCCGCATCACGAACTCCGATACCGGCAGTTTTGTCGCCAACCTGACCGTGAGCGCCAACGTGACCGCCATGTGGAAACTGGCCGATTCCATAGTCAACCTCATGACCTTGCAGCAAAGACTGGAAAACCTGTATTCCTGGACAACCGTGCCCAATTTAGTGGGGTTCGGCGCCGATGACATTACGCTTTCCGACGGCAGGGTGGTCGTTGGCTGGAGAAGCTCCGACGGTCCCAATGGAATACGCTTTCCCGTAACCGGCCCTAAATATGGCATATATGATTACGGTTCCGGAAACCCCGCCACGGTTTTTGCCACCGAGGCGGCGCTCGGATGCACGTGGGACACGGCCATGGCAGTGAAAGTCGGCGACGCCATCGGGCAGGAAGCCCGCGCGAATGGCCTGTTTTGCAACCTGGGGCCCATGTGCGATCTGGTCATCAACCCGCGCTGGGGACGCGCCTTCGAGACGATGGGGGAAGACCCTTACTTGAATGGAAAAATGGTTTCCCATCAGGTGAAGGGAATACAAAGCGAGCATGTTATAGCCACGCCCAAGCATTTTACTCCGTATTGCAAGGAAGATCAAAGGGCGGTAGGACAGAGGATAATTATTTCGGAGCGCGCCTTAAGGGAATTGCCCCTTGTGCCTTTCGAAATGGCCTTAAACGAGGGCGGCGCCAGAGGGCTTATGACATGTTACAACAAGGTCCAGGTGCCCGGATTTACCATTACCGATCCAACGTTATTGGCCGAATTATGTGACAGGGCGGCGTCGGACCGGCATACAATCAATGACATAGTTCGCAATGGCTGGGGATGGAACGGCGTCATCATGACCGATTGGACGGGTGCGATCGGAATAGATGAAACCTATTGTTTCAATACTCCGTTTGACATGAGCATGCCCGACGGCGCCGGTTTTACCAGCGCGGTAACGAACATCAACGCCGGCCTGCCGGGTTGGACCGTAGACACGCTGAATAAAAAGGTCCACAATGTGATGTACGACAAATTATGGGCGTGGAACGGCAAGCTGCTTGCCAATGACGCCGCGATTAATACGTATCCCACAAGCGCTATTTGTTCGCAGGACCATCTTAATATAACGCTTCAGGAGGCCCGCGAAAGCATCGTGCTCGCTAAAAATGATATGATCAACGGCGTTCCTGCCTTGCCGATTGACAAAACCGCTTCGTTGAAAGTCGCCGTAATCGGAGCATACTCCGTGCTCTTCAGGGCGGGAGGAGGAGGCTCAAGCGCGGTCCTGCCCGATACCTCGATTACGCCTTGGCAGGGAATACAGACTCTTCTTGCCGCCAACCCTGCCTCCAAAGTGACCCTGACCAATGATTATACCACGAACCCGGACGTGGCGATCGTATTCGTGGGAGTTGACGTAGAAACGGAAGACGCCGATCGGACTGACATGGTTCTGGGTTCCGCCCAATTGGATATGGTATCATCGGTCATGGCAGCGGTGAAACGGACGATTGTGGTGTATACAGGCGGAAGCGCCTCGGTTGCGGGGTCGTGGTCCACCGCTCCGGGCGTCATTATCGCCTTTTATCCGGGCAGGAACCAGGCCCAGGCGCTGGCCGAAATTTTGTTCGGCGACGTGAACCCTTCGGGGCATTTGTCCGTTACGTTTCCCAATACGGTAAACGACCTGCCGAGCTATGATCTGGTCAATCTGCAAATAAATTATCCTTCCGCGGACACCGGGGCGGGATATTTCTATTTCGAAAAAACGAAAAAGACCCCGCTTTTCTGGTTCGGTCATGGCCTGAGCTACACGACATTTGCCTATACCGGCATGAGCATCACCGGCGGCGCGTCAATCACGGCGGGAGACAGGGTCGATGTGTCGGTCACGGTGCAGAACACCGGCAGCCGCGACGGGGACGAAGTCGTGCAATTGTACGTAAGACCCCAGAATACGTCGACGCCCGTACCCCGGCGCGCAAAAGACCTGCGAGGATTTTGCCGGGTCACTATTCCCGCGGGACAATCAAAGGCCGTTACCTTTACGC
>JBAVGL010000235.1:0-3503 GCA_049684795.1 Chitinivibrionales bacterium
GATTAATTGCACCCCCTAATGTGTATGAGCCGTATTTGAAAGCATTAGCACCACGATATACTTCGGCGTATTGCAATGAATTTAAATCGAAATCATCAAGGCTTACTTCGCCGTCCCCTTGGTTAAAAGGAAATCCATCAAGAAGAAATTGAATTCCAATGGCCTCATCTTCAGACTGTATACCTGAACCGCGAATGGAGACCTTCGAGGCTTCACCACTACTGTTGGATTGCGTATACACACCTGGCGTGTTTTTCAGGAGGTCTTGAAAATTTTCACTCCCACCTTCTTGAAGTTGTTGAAGATTCTTAACGCTAAATCCTCCGGGAACGGTTTTTTTTAGATCGATTGCGCTCTTGAGTGAGGGACTTGTCAAGGACCCTGCTCTTCCTATAACAACGATTTCATAATTTGCCTGGGAATCATGAGCGAGAGCGATTTCACCGTTGTCAATTGGATTATTACGGGCCTTAGTACTTATTTTTTCATGGAATCGGGGAATCGAATCAGCAGTACTACCTTTTTGGGGATTAAATTTTTAGAGGTATCTAAAACGAACTGGTACGGGATTGTTACGGACCTTTGCAGGAGAAAATGTGAAGGCTTTTGCCGAGGCCAATGCCGCTGAATCAAACAAAGGATTCAGGGAATGCACAACAGTTACACTATCAACCTTACCACTTTCATTAAGCAGCAGCTCCAATTCAACTGTTCCTTCTATTTCTTTCCCAATTGCCTGTGATGGGTAGGCGGTTTGATTACCTGAAAGAAAAACTGGTTCCTGGTCTACCAACGGTAGGGAATTCAGATTATTGGCAGAATCGATCGACGTAGTATTACTTGCTCTTCGGAAACCCCCGCTTCCAGCGGTGGAGCAAGACGGTTCGTCAAGGCACTGTCGTGCCTCTGGTTTCTCGCAGCTTCCAGCCGCAATAAACAAGCCACCACCTTTGGTGGCGGCATCTTGACTGCTGGCCATAATCTGACAGAATATGAAGACTATGCTCATGATCAGTTTCATGAAACTCCATAAGGATATTTTAAAAATAAATTTGTCAATATTTTTATTCATTTTTATAATAGCCAACGTCGCGGTTAAACCGATACGACACATAAAAAATCATTATCCGCATCGAGAACGCCACCCAAACGGTAAAAAATCCTCAAGAAACTTTCCTAACCCAAAAACCTCTGCCGACCGTCATGCCTCAAATCTTAGCTATCGGGTAGGTCGGAGGCTTTTCAGCCTCCTTCCCCCCTAAGAACTGATCGTGATAGTTTCCCATCAAGCAGCTCAAGCATTCGCTAAGGTTGCCCCTGTTGCGCAACCCGGCGGTTTTACCTCATTTTGTTTCTTCACTATTTTCGTGCTGAGCGGCTCCTCTTTCCCTTTAAGTAATTGCCTTCTGTATGCAAAATAATTTGCGTACTCAGGCAGGTAGGGATTTGCATCTGCTTGTATTTTAATATGCCGTTTTATTCCTATGGAGCTTACGCGAAGAACCTGGTACGTACGCAGTTTCCCTTTGTAGTTTGTTTTAGCCGAAAATGTCCATTTCCGTCCGGCAG
This sequence comes from Chitinivibrionales bacterium, assembly GCA_049684795.1. Taxonomy (GTDB): domain Bacteria; phylum Fibrobacterota; class Chitinivibrionia; order Chitinivibrionales; family FEN-1185; genus JBAVGL01. The sequence continues at coordinate 1,570 of JBAVGL010000235.1, forward strand.
CCGACCAGTATTTCTTAACAAGCCAGTCTTTGGACTTCATGGGGTGTTTTCGGTGTATTCTTCTCCATAAGTGCTCATACACGCATGTGTCAACACGCCTGAATGCCTCCGATGCCACCACATGTCGGTGATAGTTTGCCCATCCTCGAAGCGTTTGATTAAGCCTTTTGACAAGCATTTCCACCGGAGCATTGATATGGTCACGGATAATAGTTCCCACCTTTAAGCTGATCGAGCGGACGCCCTCTTGCGCCGGTGTTACGTGCAGCGTAGTACCGTGTTTGCGAAAGGTTTGGCCAAGGAACGTAAAACCGTCTTTAATGTGCGTGACCTTGCTCTTCTCTTTGGATAGGGTAAGGCCGCGCTTTTCCAGAAACTCCGTTACCTTCGGAATGATGTTCTGTTCGAGTAAACGTTTTGATTTACCCGTAACGATGAAATCATCCGCATAGCGAACAAAATTGACCCGCATCCGACGGGGTACTGCACTGACTACGGTCTGGTTTATCCCGTCGAGGGTCATATTCGCGATCGTTGGGCTGACTATTCCGCCCTGGGGAGTTCCTTTATACGTAGGAAATGTGGCGCCGTTTTCCACATACCCGGCATCCAGCCATTGACGAAGGATACGCCTCTCCATCGGAATATTTTCTAAAATCCATTCCCGAGAGATAGTATCGAAACATCCGGTAATATCCGCTTCCCAAACCCATTGAGCCGAGTTGGGCTTTGACAATGCGTTGAAAACCGCCGCATTTGCATCCGCGCAGTTACGCAGCTCCCGAAATCCATAGGAATTGCGGTCGGCTGTTGTTTCCGCAACGGGCGCAAGGGCAAGTTTGTACAACGCCTGCATCGCTCTGTCGAACATCGTTGGAATTGAAAGGGGTCTGAGTTTTCCCGATTTCTTGCGAATGTAGACTCTTCGCAGTGGTTGTGCCTTGTAGCCGTGTTGTCGCAAGCTGTGAAGCGCTTGCGTTTTGACTCCGGCATCCATCCATAGTACACCGTCGACGCCCGGAGTATGTTTTCCCTTGTTTGAGGTCACCCGTTTTACAGCCAGTGCCTTGGCGTGGAACGAGTGGGTAAGAATCCATTGTAATGACTTGACTTTATTGTACTTCTTATCCTTAACCGCCTTCGCGATACGCATTTGCAGCTTTCGAACTTCACGCCGGGCTTTCTGCCAATCAATGGCTTGCCAGCCCTTAGTTCGGTTAATGAGCGCACCAGTCTTGCGACCGTCATTTGCAATTCTCATTTTTGAAAGTTCTCCGAATTCTCTCGCGATGGAACACCGCTCGGACGTGGGCATCTACTTTTCAATTTCCCGTATGGAATTTGATTTTCGATTGAGGTATGTTGCATCCTCTATCCGCATCTTTCGACGCGGCATTTGCTTCTTCCGAAATCTCAACGCCGCTCCTCCAACAGCTTGCCTTGCGGTTAACCTGCCCTGCGTTGCGCGGGGCGAAGTGCGGCTTTTCCACGTTTCGCATAGGTAATGGTCTTTGACACCGTAGGTGAATCCTCATACGCCGGGGACAAATCAAGTTTCCGTGCCGGTAAGTTATAGACCGGCATCTATATCCCGCATGTAAGCACAAGGAAACATGCCGAAGGCCTGTTAGTTCCCGTAGGCCAGCATTTTGTGACGACGCTTAAAGATCTTCAATTCTTTTCACCATAGTGTCTGCCCAAGCCCTTAATCCCGTGGAACTCGGGAAGGGGAGGCCATCTCGCGACTTTCTCCCAATTCGGTACAGTGTCGGACGGGCTTCACACCCCTTCATCAGCGCGAAGGCAGCATGCCGTCCCAGGGCGCCGGCGGGAACACGCCGGATAATGCGTCTTTGTAAATTGGTTTACCGCTCCTTTCTGATAATTTACAATTGCTATTATATTTACCTATGCAACATCGTGTCGCACATAAC
>JBAVGL010000236.1:0-3743 GCA_049684795.1 Chitinivibrionales bacterium
ATATCAGCATCACTGATCTGTGCTCGACGCATTTTTGCCTCCCTTCAATGCTACCATTAAAAATAGCAAAAGGGAAGCATGCTATGCGCAATTATTTATGACCGTATGTATAGTAATGAATATTTACAACAGTTCCAAATCCAATGGCGCCAGTAATGTTCAATGGTCGAATACGAGCCAAGCAAACGAGCAATGGCAAATAACGGCCGTTTCTTCAACAGGGATCACCGTACAGTCGCTCTATACCATTAAAAACAAAAACAGCGGGATGGTTCTGGACATTAAAGCGGATTCCAAAGGCAATTTTGCAAGTGAGAGTAATCAGTGCATACAGAACAGTTCAAATGGCGCATCCGACCAGAAATGGCTTATTGAAAATGCCACGCCATGGAACCAAACGCAATTTGAAATCGGTTCGTGGAGCGGGCCATTATTCACCGCAACCGAGCTGCAAAAGTTCAAAGCAGCCAATTTTAATACCATAAATGCCATTGATAACGGCGTTTCAAATGGAGGAGATCCCTTATTCACTAATCCAACTTTCATGAACAATACATCGAACAATCCTAGAGAAATTCAGCTCTCGTCATCGTCTTTGCCGCCTTTTTACGATTACTCTAATGTGTGTACTCAGCCCGTACAACTCCCCATGGAACAATGCTTAAGTTTGCTCAAATCCGTAGGCGGCCTAAAAATGCTGGTTCAAAACGGTTGGGATATAAATAATAATTTTTGGGATGTGAACAGTCTTATGTATGACTTTTATAGCGTAAAATTATCTCCCAGTTTAGGGCCGATCAACACGGATTATGTTTGTTCGCAGGATGCCATAAATACTACGACTTTTTATAAGAATTTTTCGCAATATCGCGCCCAGATGCTTGGATATTGGATCGGAGATGAGCCTGGAACTACAACCGCGGTGACCCGGGCCGGTTTAATCAAGGATAATCTTGCCGCAGCGGACCCAGGAATGCTGGGCTACGTGAATTTTCCTAGCACCGGGGCTTCATGGGGCACGTACCAAACTTATGTCGATTACTATTTAAACAGCCCAAATACAAAGGCTGTTACGTTTGACTATTACGTTTTAGGAAATACCGGATATGAACCCTGCGGACTGGGATATTGCGCCTATTTTCAGCATCTGAATCTTTTTGCCAGTACAATTCAAAAGTATAATAACAAAGCCATGTTTTGGGGAAATATAGGCAGCTCTTGCCAGCAAATTGGCTGGGGAAATCAAATGCCCACGGAACAGACGCTTCGATATTATGTTTCAACGAATTTAATTTACGGATCGAAGGGCATGAACTGGTATGTATACAATGCAACAACACCCAGCGACATACCTTATGCAATTAACAATAATTCAACCATATATTCCCTCGTCCAAAAGGTTAATGGTGAACTTGCAAAAATGGGGCCGACGCTCATAGGGCTTAACTGGGCGGAAACAGTTCATGGTTTGCCTATAGATCCTTGTTCGGGTGAATCCAATCTTAACATCGTAATTGATGGAGACCCTTATTTTGATCCCGGCGTCGAATGCAACCCTTATTCTACTGATCCTTATTGGAACGTAGGATACTCGGCAATAGGAGTTTTAAAACCCAGTTCCGGGCCTGATTTAGCTAACGGAGTTTATTATCTTATTGTTATGAACAAAGACCTTGAATATGAGGGGGAAGCGGGCGGTTTGTATTATGGCAATACTTTTAATATCAATTATACTGTAAAGACCACTGTTAAAACAGCTTCTCAATTTAATAAAACAACCGGCGCTTGGAATTCTTTAGGGATTTTTAATGCCTATTGTGGAACCGGATTTCAAGTGACAGTCGGACCGGGAGATTGCCAGTTGATAAAAATAGTGCCGTGATAATTGACTTTGTGGAAGGGCATTGCGAGAAGTAGCAATGCCCTTATTTTTTTTCCTTTACTTGCTTTTTTCAGGTGACCATTCACTCTCTGTCAATCTGTTAAAATATTCCTTTTTAAACAAATATGTAATACACCGCGCACTCTTTCCCGATAGCAACTGCACAAATACTTTTGTTCTCTCATATTCCTTACCCTCGTATATATCCAATTTCCTGAAATCCTCTTCAGAAATGTTGTAATGAATCATTCCTTCAACTTCCGAACCGGCTTGCTCAATCAGTCCGGGATAATTCTTCCCTTTCACTTTTTTCCGCGCATACCCTTTGAGAACTGCGGAATCGGAAGCATAATCCCCAGTTACGATGCTTTTCCAGATTGCCTTGGATAATAGTGTTCCGTAAACAAAAAGGTTGCACATAGGTTGATTCAGGTATTGAATTGTTCAGTTCGACTTCGCCCACCGAACATTTAACCGATACTGTGCCACGATCGAAGCGATGCGCTGATTCAGACCGAAGTGTCGCGGTCGGGCATTATCGATTCTTCAATGAACATGGTTGAACTTTTTCTTTGGGAAAAAACTTTAACAATCGGCAGTTCAAGGTCCTTTTGAAAAATCTTTTTTGCGATCGCGGCCTTTTCTTTTCCTGATAGTATTGTAATCACTTTTTTCGCGGAAACGATCGGTCCAAAACCAAGCGTGATCCTTGAAAAAGGCGGTTTGGGACTGGTTGTTTCAATAACAACCGAAGTTGTATCATTAATATATGTTTGACCCGGAAAAAGGCTTGCAGTATGGCCGTCATCTCCAACACCAAGAAAAATGACGTCGAAAACAGGAAAATTACTATTAAACTTAGATTTTAGTATTGAAAAGTACTGTGCTGCCGATTGAGCAAAGTTGTTCCTATCAGTGTCCTTATTAATGGGTATAAGTAAATTTCTGTATGCAGTGCCCCAATTGCTCCGCGGGTCATCAAACGGCACGACTCTTTCATCAACCGGAAAAAAAGACGCGTGCGCGCAATCCGGCTTAAGCGCCGCCCAGAAAGGGAAAAGCCGGGAATACGTGCTTCCTCCCGAAAGCGCGACAAAGCCTTTTTGAATAAAAGGCACGGTTGCTTTTGCAAGCGAAGAATAATTTTTAAAAGGGATTATTTCGACACAAGCGTTTGCGTTGAATTGTAATTCGTGCATAAGCATATTGAAAATTCTAAAATTACCGAGATTCTCATGAAAAACCTCACCCCTGTCGCTTCGCGCCGTCCCCTCTCCTTAACCAAGGAGAGGGGAAAGAGGGGTGAGGTGTGTAGTTACAATATATTTTATTATTTTCTTACTATCAAACCAGGATTCCAATGAAAAAACCGGAATATCCTTCCGAAGAATATAAGCTCCTTAAAATCCTTGAGCCGTTTTTGAATTATAAAAAATCAACCGCGTACCCGATCGGCATCGGGGATGATGCGGCCGTTCGCAAAACCAAGGCCAATGAGCGGCTTATTTTTACCGCCGATACGCTCGTTGAAAACGTCCATTTTTCGCTCTCCTATATGACCTTCCGTCAAATCGGCTACAAAGCCATGGCCATCAACCTGAGCGATTGCGCGGCAATGGCCGCCATTCCAGATTCGGCATTAGTACAAATTGTTTTTCCCCAACATCCTGACGCTAAGACCTTGACAAATAATCTAAAAAATGTATATCGGGGATTTCATGATGCCTGCAGGAAATGGAGTTTTCCCATCGTTGGCGGCAATTTGTCAAGGGGCCCGTGCTGGATCATCGACATCACCCTTGTCGGCAGGGCGGGACCCAAAGATGCCGTCATGTTAAGAACAGGGATCAAAGAAAATGAC
>JBAVGL010000237.1:0-12899 GCA_049684795.1 Chitinivibrionales bacterium
GCGTAGATTTATTTTTATAGTATGGACAAAACGGCCTCATATTATAAAGAAGAAAGCGCCGAGCTCCTCCAGTGCGAATTGTGTCCCCACCACTGCGTTCTTGGCGAAGGCAAACGAGGAATTTGCCTGACTCGCCGGAACATCGGCCATGAATTGATTAGCCTTAATTACTGCAGACCGGTGTCAATGAACATCGACCCCGTCGAAAAAAAACCGCTCTACCACTTTTTCCCAGGTTCCAGCATATTTTCAAGCGGGCCGAACGGGTGCACCTTTAAATGCCAGTTCTGCCAGAATTGCGAGATATCTCAGGAAATTCTTCCAGTGCGGGAGATTCCTGCGAAGGATTTTGCGAATGAAGTCATCAACAGTGGAACGATCGGCATAGCATATACGTATACCGAACCGTACATCTGGTTCGAAACAATTATGGAAATCGGGCCCATCATTAAGAACCACGGTTTGAAAAACGTCATGGTCACCAACGGTTATATGGAACCCGCGCCGCTTACCGATTTGTTGACTATTGTAGACGCCATGAATATCGATATCAAATCCATCCGTCCGGCGTTTTACAAAAAACTGTGCAAGGCCGAGCTGGGCCCGGTTCTGCGGACTTGCGAAGCCGTAAAGAAACACTGCCACCTGGAAATTACGAATCTTTTAATACCTGGAGAAAACGATTCCACTGAGGACATCCGGGACCTTGTCGCCTACGTTGTTGAAAACCTCGGCAGGGACACGCCTTTGCATTTTTCCCGCTACTTTCCGCGCTATAAAATGACTTCTCCGCCCACCTCTGAAAAGTCGCTTTTTGAGGCGTTGGAAATCGCACGGAACACGTTGTACTATGTATACATGGGCAACGTTCAAAGCCCTTGGGCGTCCAATACATGCTGCCCGTCCTGTCATGATGTGCTTGTCAAGAGATCGGGATATTCCGTAAAAATGGTCCCCGGCCTTAATGCACAAGGCCAAGGAAAAACAGCCCTTTGCCCGAAGTGCGGGTTTGAAACAAACATTACAGTAAAGTAATCACAGATTTTTAAAGGGACAGAATTGCTCAGCTCGGTTCGACTTCGCTCACCGAGCAATCTTTCTGGCCATTATGTTCACTGAAGTGAACATATTTTTTTTAATAATGAGCGAAATAGTTAAAATTAGGTTATATTATGTTCACTATAGAAATATGATTGTTTGTTTCAAATCCTGAACAATCCAGACTTACCTGTGCGTACAGGCAGGTGAGAATCTCCAAGAAGGAATGGTGTTTTATGAAAAAACGATTGTGGAAATTTGTTGTAATTCCTTGTCTGGGTATGGCATTAAGCGGTTTCAACGTGCAATCTCAAACTCCATATTATTTGACAGGTCCGATTGGATATGGTGCGGGAACGACCGGCGGCGGCACGCCGACCGCTTCAAACATTGTAACGGTAACCAGCGCATCGGATCTCACCTCGGCGCTTTCCGGCGGCAAATCGGTAATTTTAGTATCCGGCGCAATTACTACATCACGAATATCATGCACTGCCTCCAACAAATCCATTATCGGATTGCCGGGAGCAAAACTTATCAATCTGGATCAGACACAAGACGGCTCGGGAATTTTATATTTAAAATCCGGTTCAAATATTATTATTCGTAACCTTGTTTTCGCGGGACCCGGAGCTTATGATGAGAACGGCTGGGATGATCTTACCAATAAAGGATGCACGAAGCTGTGGGTTGATCATTGTGAATTTCAAGATGGCATGGATGGCAACTTCGACAACACGAATTCGGCCGATAACATTACGGTTTCATGGTGTAAATTCACCTATTTAAAACCCCCTAAAGCGGGCGGCTCCGGCGGTTCGGACGATCACCGTTTTTCAAACCTTGTCGGCGGTTCGGATTCGGATACCCCGGATGACGGATTGTACAGCATTACCTGGCTTAACTGCTGGTGGACCACCGGATGCGTTGACAGAATGGTACGTGCGCGAAATGCGCGGATTGATATGCTCAACTGTTATTGGAATAGCAGCGTTGCGTTGAAAGACATCCATTTATCCCCAGGGACCAACGGAACGTTCGTTTATGTGGCAAATGGCATGTTTGCAAGTTCAGGCGATGTCTTGTATTTTGAAAAAACGGGTAATAATAATGTTGTTTTTGTAAACTGCACCGGCGGAGGTTCGAATACAGGGTCCGTATCCGTGCCAACGTATTCCTGGAGTTCTACTCCCGTTGGAAGCGTTGCAGGCATGGTTTCTAACTCAACATGCGGCGCCGGCGCTACCTTAAAGGTAACGGCAGCTGGCGCCATCTCTTCTTCAGGTTGTCCTACTACGGACGTTTCTTTAAATGTTGAAAAAATAAAAAATATCAACTTGATTATGGTTGATAATGATTTGTATGTCAATTTTCCCGCATCAAGCTCTGACAATGCCATACTATCTTTTTATTCTATGAATGGACAGAAGGTGTGTTCATTTTCAAAGAATATAAATGCGCAAGAAAATGCAAAACCAAATGTTCGCGGGCTCAAAACCGGTGTTTATCTTGTCAAAATGCAGGATAATAACAGCATAGTAACAAGTAAATTTATTAAAAGATAATGAAATTGTCGCCTTCCCCTGCCGCCCCATGAAACCACCGAACGGACACCGATTGCATTTCCTGCTAGCCTGCCTGTTCACTGAAGTGAACACGAATATTTATTGAATAAACAAAATGGTTAAAATTAGGGTATATTATGTTCACTAAAGAAAACTACAAATAGTCCAAAAAAGAATGGCGCTTAGTCACCATGCTCAAAATAATTCCGTCTTTACACATAGCGACTATAGTGGCTGCCGTTGCCCTCACCGCAGTCTTTGTTTCGAAGCTTCACGCGGCATCGTCCACCGAACAGCCAACCGGTTGGGCTTCCGAGCAGGGAGGAACAACGGGCGGCGCCGGAGGGACCGTGGTGACGGTCGACAACATCGATAGCCTGATGAAATATGCGAAGGTGAAGAATACTCCTTACATCATTTTTCTCAAAGGAATCGTGGGGTCATACGGCACCCACGGCCTCAATGACGCCAACGTTGTCGAAATTTCGTCCAACAAGAGCATCCTGGGACTGCCCGGAGCGCAGCTCAACGGCCACTTTGATATTACCCATGATAGTAATGTCATCGTACGTAACATTACCATCCGAATGTCGGGCGCGGTGGACGTCAACGGCGACGACTGCATCACCGTTCAACATAACTCAATCCATATTTGGCTGGACCACCTTGACATCGCCGACGGCCAGGACGGGAACACCGACATTGTTGACGGATCGGACCTTGTCACGGTTTCATGGACCAGATTCCACTATACCGCTCTTTCCTACCAGCACGCCGACACTAACGGGATTGGAAAAGGTTGGCACCAGTTTTGTAACCTGCTGGGCAACGCGGACAGCAAGTCGACGGATTCCGGCAAAATCAACGTGACCATGCACCATGTCTGGTGGGCCGACAGCATCGTGGAGCGCATGCCCCGCGTGCGATTCGGAAAGGTCCACGTTTACAACAGCCTGTTTACGAGCAAGCAGGCCAGCTATTGTGTGCGGGTCGCCTACAAGGCGAGCTTGCTGGTTGAAGGAAACGCCTTTATCGGCACTCACAACCCGATCCAATACTATACGGTCGATTCCGTAAAATATCCTCCGGGCGTGGCTACCATGCGTAATAACATCTTTCAGAACTCGGATGGCGACACCACTGGCGACGGTCACGGCTTCACGCCTCCTTACCAATACACCTTGGAAGACGCATCGGCCATACAGGCGGAGCTCTCCAATCCCAACACCGGCGCCGGCGCGACCATCGACTGCTGGGACGGGAAGTACGGAAACTGCTCCGGCACTTCAGCGGAGCTCGCTGAGTCGGGGATATGTTTGCTGGATGGTGTTCGCATCTCCACAAGTGGAACAGGTTCATCCGTGCTGTTCAACGGAGGAACTCGCGGCGTGTCGGTGCGGATATCCGATTTGTCGGGACGGATTTTAAGTGAAAAGTCACGGCTCGCTTCGTGCGAGACCATGGCACTTCCTAAAGCCGCCGGGATTCTGGCGGTGCGGGTTTCCTCAAATGGCGTCGAGCGCGTATTCCTGGCGCCGCGCGTGCGTTAAGCAACGGTTTGAACCGGGATAACGATATTTGTGAAATAACCTTAGCATTGGGCATTAGAAGAAAGGATTGTTTATGAAAAAATTACATGTTTCATTTGTCGGGGCCATGGTGGCGTTCTTGACGACGGGGGCTTTTGCCGCGCCCGATTTCAGCATGATCGGGTACGCGACGGTAAAGGGTGACAGCAATGCAACGACCACCGGAGGGGCGGGAGGCACGTCAAGGACTATAACGACCCTTGCCGATCTTGAAACCTGGGCTGCGGGACGTGAAAAAAACACCACTCCGGAAATCGTGACCATCAGCGGGAAATTTTCGAGCCCGTCATCGGATGTTTTAACGATCAAGCATGGTGCAAACCTGACGATTATCGGCGCAAAGGGCGAGGATTTGAAGGACATTGGGTTTAACTTTGTCGATTATAAAAATGTAATCGTTGAGTATATGACGATTCACGAAGTCGATTATCCTGATGACGCTCTTACCATTGATTCTTCGCACCATATATGGATTAACCAATGCGAACTCTACAGCAAAATAGGCGCGGGAATAACCCAGGATACCTATGACGGACTGCTGGATATTAAAAAAGGTTCACATGCGGTAACGGTTTCCTGGTGCCGTTTGCACGATCACATGAAATGTTCACTTGTCGGGCATACCGACAATACTTCACAGCAGGCCGAAGACAGCCAGATCAGGGTCACGTACCATCATAACTGGTTTTACAAAACCAACAGCCGCAACCCAAGCCTGCGTTTCGGCGCCGTGCACATGTTCAACAATATTTACGAAGACATCGGCGATTACGGCGTTGCGGCCCGCGACGGCGGACACGTCAAGGCCGAAAACTGCCACTATAACAATGTCGTGCTCCCCATGTCGACCGACGAATTTCCGGTTGACGGGCTGCCCAACGGCTACATTTGCGAGACCGGCAACACCTTTACCGGTACGTGCGGCGCGAACGTAATTTCGCAGACCGGCTGTGATTTCTGGAATTCGACCACCCTGCCGTATTCGTACACGCTTGACCCGGTCGCGTCGCTTGAAACCATCGTTAAGCCGAATTCGGGCGTTCCCGGTTCGTCATTGCCGGTGTCGATTGAAAACGGAAAGGGCATTGCGCCTTCACTGTCGAAAGCTGCAACGGGAAAGTCGATGGTTGTTCGCACGAGCGTCGAACTTGGCGGCAAAAATTTTCAGGCAAATGGAGAGGTGTTTGACATTTATGGAAGAAAGATATCAGGTTCTTCATTAAGGTCAAGTTTCAAGGCTCACGGCGTTTTTATCGTCAAGATGCATGTCGACTATCAGCAGTAACATAAAGGAAAATTGCCGGTTGCTCGCTAAATCGTTTTAATAAAAATCACAAGCAACGGAAAAACGCAAACAACACTTGTCAATCAGGTCCAATAACATCAACCACAAGGAGGAAGGCGGGATGAACAAAAATGTTCTCAAGGTCTTTTTGTTTGCTTTGATTGCGGTGTTCTTCGTGATTTCATGTAAGTCAAATCCAACGGGACCCGGCGGCGATAAAGCGATTACCGCCTTTTCATTAAGTAATCCGGCCGATACGGGAATAATCGATGAATCAACAAAGACTATCGCCCTTCACGTTCCCGAAGGGACCAATGTGAAGGCGTTGGTCGCCAACTTCACAACGACGGGCCAGATCGTTTTAGTCGGTCCTATTATCCAGGTAAGCGGATCCTCCTCCAACGACTTTTCCAGTCCCGTCACCTATACCGTAAGAGCCGCGGACAATTCAACGGTGAATTACACCGTAACCGTAACTGTTGTGCTCGTTCCCAAGGCCATCACCTCCTTTTCATTCGCGTCCCCGGCCGTGACCGGCGTCATCAATGATTCGGCCAAAACGATTGTTCTTAATTTACCGGATACGTCAACCAACGTTACGGCAATGGTAGCTACGTTTGCAACTACCGGGGTGGATGTTTCCGTGGGATCAACGGTTCAAACGAGCGCGGTTACGTCGAATGATTTTACCGATCCGGTTGTTTATACCGTGAAAGGCTCCGATAGCACGACGGTGAATTATACAGTAATCGTCCAAAAACCGGCCACATGGGCGGCCTATGACTGGACCGACACGGTCCAGCCGCCCACAGGCTGGGTTGAGGAAAACTTAATGAATGGTTTCTGTACCGTGAATAATGGAATATTATCGTTCAGTTCCGGCGCCGCCATTAACGAAGCCCATTATCGCTTTTATTTCGACAGCGCCTTCGCGCCCGGATCGAAAATGACGATTGTTTTTAAAGCTAAAGCCGATAGTACGGCCGGGTCGTATGCGTGGGTTTTAGATTTTGAAAACGAATACCGGAGCCAACTGGAAATAAGAAATGGTCAAATAAATTTGCTGAACGGCACCGCATCGCTGGGTACGGCCGCTGTAAGCGCCTCAGCGTGGCATACCTATCTCATTTCGTTCGAAACGGTCGCAACCGGTTTACAGATAAAAGTATATGTCGACGGGTCGGCCCGCGCCGCCGCGTCGGGCATCGCGACGAGCGCCGCAACGGGCCTCTACATACGGTTGGGGGATTTGTCTGGAAATAATTCATTCAGCGGATCGATGGATTGGATTATGTGGACCTTCAGCGGCGCCTATGCGCCGGGAATCGGCCTGCCCTCGGGATATTCGCTGGTTCCCTAGTATGCCGATAATTAAACGAGGAAAAAGTTTACGTAGTAATATATCTTGACATAATAAAAATACTGTCATATCAGAAGGAGTGTTTCATGAAGAAGAATCCGATCATGGTCGCTTTGTCCGTTTCATTCGCGGCGCTTATCGTCATGTCCTGCAGTAAATCGACCAAGGCGCCGCAAAGCGGCGAAAAGTCAATCACGAGTTTTTCATTTTCGAGTCCTGCGGTTATTGGCATTGTTAACGACAGCACGAAAACCGTCAGCGTCACGGTGCCGAGAGGAACCAATGTAAAGGCGCTCGTCGCGACGTTCACCGCTACGGGCGTGAAGGTTGATATCGGGTCCGTCGCGCAAGTAAGCGCGGTTACCGCCAATGATTTTTCAAGTCCGGTTGTTTACAAAGTAATTGCAGCCGACAATTCAACGACGGATTATATCGTTTCCGTTACCGTACAAAGGACCTGCTTGTTTTTTTCGGCCGCCGCTGACCCGGGCGATCAGAGGGATTCCATAGTCATCGCAAAATTGCGTTCATGGAATTACGTCGTTACGGTCGCTGCATCGTTCGCGCTTCCCGCCATGACCGCCGACACGTTCGCCCAGTATGATTTTGCATTCTTATCGGAAAGCCCGAATTCCAGCGATTATGCTCCGCTTAAAGGACACCCTCTCCCGCTGCTTAATCTTGAGGCGTGGGCGACCATTAAACCCAACGTGCTGGATTGGTCAGATGCATACGGAATTACGGTGGCCAATTGGGACCCGCTGCCGTGCATCATTGTCGATAGCACGAACAGCCAATTGTCGGCCGGTTTTCCTAAGGGAAAGGAATTTAAATTGGCCGATTCCACTTCAGTGCCCGGGGAGGCCGAAATAGGTTTCTTGCCAACAATTGACAGGATAACAATCGCCACGTTCAGGGACACCGCCTTAACGGTCGCGTGCGCCGTCGATTCGGGCACCCTGCTTGCCGACAGCGTGACGGTTACAAAGAACAGGGCGGTGACCATAGGAATTCATGCGAGCGCTTACCAATATATCACCGACGATGCATATGCGTTGATACAGGCAGGGATACACTGGATTTTAAGAGAGTGAGCGCTCATCGGGATGCCGGAAGCAGCGTATGGCAATCGTTCACTGTAGTGAACAGTAAATTCCCATTAAGGCCGTAACTTAAAGCATTGCAAGACCAATGTAGTTATTTTAACAAAGACGATAAACCTTATTTTCAATGTCTGATTTTTCCATTTTTTTCTTGAGGGGGATGTTATGAGAAATGCGGTTCTAAAAGTATGTACGGCATTCTTACTGTCTGTATGCACGGCATTCGGTTGGACGTCCGGGGCTTTAACGGTCACCGTGACGAATTCGCCCATGGACATCAATGTCGCGGCGGGAGGTACGATGCTAGCGGACATCACGGGACTGAAATTGGGCACAACCAGTTTTTCCGCCATCAGTTCGGTTTCGTCGGCCACCGATTCAATGGTGCTTACCTTAAGCGCGAATTATTCCTTGACAATTAAGACCGTTTCAGGAGGGCTTCATTTCCTTTCCAACAGTTCGTCGGTGACAACCGTCGAGATTGACTTGAAGGACCAGGGCGAGCATTTTTACGGGATAACCGAGCAACTCGCCAACATGACCACTCCTGATTTGCGCGGGAAAACCGGCTTCAAGGACCAAGTTGCGGCATATCAAGTGTCGTCGGGTGATGACGCAGAAGTGTATGAAGGTTTTTATTTTACGACATTAGGCTATGCCGGTTATTTTGACTCATTCGCTTACGGCTCCTACAATTTTGGGGTATCCGGAACGACCACCATTACGTATAATACTTCATTGATAAACTGGTACTTGTTTTACGGGCCGAAACTGTCCCAAATCCAGCAATCGTTTTACAAAGTAATAGGAGCGCCGAAAAAGGTCCCGATGTGGGCGTGCGGTCCGGTCGTGTGGCACGATAATTTTCCAAGCAGCGCCGCGATGATCGCGGACGCGGACTCTTTCACAACGGTTAAAATCCCCTTTTCAACCCTTTGGCTGGACCGGCCCTATAATAACGGAACAAACGGATGGGGCGACATGAATTTTGAAGGCGCTTTCGCCAACCCGAACATTTGGGTCACTACGCTTGCAGACACCTATTACGTTAATCTTGTTACCTGGGTAATGCCGGGATGTTTTAGCGCGCCACCAGCCGGAGTACCCTATCTAACATCAAAGAATTATTATTTAGATCTCACAAGTGCAGCCGCGGTGACATGGTATAAAAATCAACTCCAAACGGGCCAATATGCATTTGGCGTCAAGGGCCATAAAATGGACCGCGTGGACAATGGCTGGGTGTCGGGGGATGGAATTGTCTCGAATTTTCCCGCATTGTCCGACGGCACGCTCGAACCCGAAAGGCACAAAAAATACGCCTATCTCAATTGCCAGGTCACCGACGATGCGTTGCGCACGACTGCCGGATTGGGTAACGACCAATTCACTTTTCCCCGGTGCGCGGTGGGACGCTGCCAGCAGTATGCCAGCGCGTTATGGAACGGCGATACCGACGCCGGCTACTCGGGACTGATAACCAGTTTGGGAAACGCCTTGCGAGCGGCATTTCTAGGCTTCCCGATGTGGGGGAGCGACATCGGCGGATACAATGCAAAGAGCAAGGTGGCTATCAGTAATTTATGCCATTGGATGCTGTTTGGCGTCTATTCGGGATTCATGGAATTTATGATCGACTTCAAAGGTCCATGGATATATACCGCAACGGAACAATCGTATATTCAAAGCATATTCAATCAACGCTTCAATTTGCTTCCCTATGTTTATTCCATCATAAACACTTCCGCGGACAATGGCGTGACCATGAAACCATTGGTAGGCGAATATCCCGGTGATTCAAAAACCTATGCGCTGACGGACGAATATTTATTTGGTCCCGCAATGCTGGTTGCGCCGCTTACCTCGGACGCAACGAGCCGCAGCCTCTACCTTCCCGCGGGCACCTGGATAAACGCGTACGATTATTCCGACGTACAAACCGGCGGGGCCACTATCACGTCGCCTACCATGACGATGACGCAGATTCCGGTGTATATCAAATCAAATTCCATTTACCCGACGGGAAAAGTGTTCGCAGGTCTTGAAAAGAAATGGAACCCCGCCTACGACAATAATCGCACCGTGGCAATCAATGTATTCCCGGGCGCGGCAGGTGAAAGCAATACATTTACCTACGTGGATTACGTTGATGGCGACAAACAAAAAACGCTGACGGTGTCCGTGGCCGCGAATAATGTCATAACCGTCACCGCCCCCGCCCTGACCGTTCCCGACACGGTGTATATGAGGCTTTCAGCCGCGCCGACCGCCGTATTCAGCGGTTCAACGGCCATAGCAAGCCCCCAGTATGACGCCACGGCAAAAAAGCTTACGGTAGGTTTCGCGGCCAACCAACCCATCTCCCTGACCGTAAATGGAACTTCCGCGATGGTTCGGGATCCCTATGAGCCAATACAAGCGCGGGGAAGGATAGTGGTCAGGCTTACCGATCGCGGAGTGGAAATGGCCATTCCAAGAATGACCGGAATCGGCAACAATAACAGGGCGACGGTTGGCATATTCGATATGGCGGGAAGAACCATCGTTAGGAAGGATTGCGTGCTTATGCAATACGATTCAACGCCCATGACCTTAACACTTGCGAAAGGATCATACATCGCTAAAGTGGAAGTAAATGGCATAAATGCCGGCAATGTTAAAATAGTGATTCCGTAAGAAATCCTCAGATATCGGTCGTCAATGAATTAACGGGAAGGGTGTTTTGTTGAGGGGAACTTTGCAAAACACCCTTCCGATATTTAAAAAAAATAATAACCTTTAACCTACAAAAAGGAGCATCGAATATGCATTTGAAAATGTGCTTACTTATTACCGCCCTGTTTTTCATCATGCAAGCCGCAAAGGCCGAAGAAAATGAATCTTCAATTAAAATCACTCCATCCGGTTTTGCCTATTATCAAATCGGCCAAATTGAGAGCTATACGCCTGATGACGGATCTCTGCCCGATAAAATGTTTGACCAGCATTTTAACGGAAGATTAACGCTATCCGCCGTTATTAATCAAAAACTGCGTATCGTGGTCGGCGCTGAAGGAGAGCTTGGTTACACCGGCGTAAAGGATCTAGCCACAAAGATGATCTTCCTGCTTAAAGAGGCCCAGGGGATTTATTCTTTCGGCGATCCGGAAAATTCTCATCTGCAAATTACCGCCGGGTATTTTCCATTTAAATATAATCCGGAATCAAGCACTTTAGGAGAATACCTTTTCAGGTCCGGAGCCTATCCCGGATATGTCATTACCGACTTTGACTTTGCAAAAGCCAGGCTAATGGGGTTTAATTTGGCCGGTACGCTCTTTGAAAATTTGCATTTGAATGCGCTTTTTACCAGCGAATATAGGGAGCCCCCATTTTTCGATTATTCCCTTTCTTTTCTCGCAGGGTATAAACTTCCCAATAAAATCCTGGATTTCGGCGCAGGCATAGATTTTAATCGATTGATCCCCATTGACCCCTCAAAAACAACCGACCATGATTACCCAGTATTAGATAATCAAGGAAATCAGGTTTTTGAAAACGGCGATTCGGTGTTTTATACTAAAATCGGAACTAAAGTAATGGGAAGATTGACGTTTGACCCCAAGCCCTTTTTGCCTTTTGCCGATCTCTTTGATTCGAGTGATTTTAAAATATATGGGGAATTTGCAATTCTGGGGCTTAAAAATTACGGAGCATATTATCCAGATATTTACCAGCGGATTCCGGCAATGGTGGGTTTTAATGTTCCTTGTTTTAAAACGATCGACCTTGTTTCACTGGAATTCGAATATTATGGACAAAATCCGGCTTACATTGCCAATATGCCGGCTTCAGCTAGTCAGGCATATCCTGATCATTATTCGGGATCAGTTAGATCATATTTTAAATGGTCGGTTTTTGGCGTGAAAACCATAACGAAAGGATTGGCCGTTAAAGGGCTTATCGGAAGAGACCACTTTCGCGGCACCGATCCGGTCGGCAACTACGACCCGGCTGATCGCATGAACGGACCTTACGATTGGCATTATAATTTGCGGCTTATGTATTCCTTCTGACCAGGATTCTCCTGATTAAAATGATTATCCTGATTTTGCTGAAGAATAAGTTTTTTCTGTATTATCGTTTGTATCATGCTATTTGCGTGGCTATCAGATACAGTTCCTATGATATACAAGGAAAACAGTATGCATAAAAGAATTTTCATCATCGCAAGCCTCGTGCTTGCCTTTTCGATATCCCACGCCCAAACAACCACGTGGGCCGTGGATTTTTCCAATGCCATCATCAAACGCTGGCCGAGTTCCATTAATGATATGACCGGCAAAGACTGGGAGTATTCCAACGGCATAGTGCTCCAGGGGATTGAAAAAGTATATGAACATACCAAGGACACCGCTTATCTCAATTATATCAAGAAATACGTTGATACGTATGTCGGCGGCAGCGGCGCCATAAGTCAAAGCGACCTTGATACGACCCTGGAAAGTTTTGACAAAATGCAGCCCGGCGTATTGTGTTTGTTTTTATATAAGGAAACTGGTTTGCCGAAATATAAAACGGCCGCCGATTATATCCGAATGCTTATCGCCAGGCTGCCTAAAAACTCGTCCGGCGGGTTCTGGCACAAGAAAAAATATCCGAACCAGATGTGGTGCGACGGCATTTACATGGGAGAACCATTTCTGGCCCAATACGGGTTCAGGTTGAACGATATGGGATATTGCGACAGTACGGCAACATTTCAACCGCTTTTGCTCGCCTCCCATGCTTACGATTCGACCGCTAAATTGCTGTATCATGCCTGGGACGTTCGGGACAGCGCAAGCTGGGCCGACAAGACAACCGGCCTTTCGCCGGCGATCTGGTCGCGGGGCATGGGCTGGTTTTCGGCGGGAATGGTTGACATACTCAAATATCTGTCCAAAAATCATCCGCAATACAATTCCATGATGACTTTGC
>JBAVGL010000238.1:0-7243 GCA_049684795.1 Chitinivibrionales bacterium
GAGCTCCACCGTTTTAGCATACGACGGCGCCGCTTCAGCGTGCTCTCCGCTCTCTGTCTGTGCCTGCCCCAGGGCGTACCATGCATCATGGTCATTGGGACGGCGTTGGACGACCAGTTTGTAAACATGGACGGCGGCATCGAACTTTTGGTTGAAAAAAAAGAGTGCGCCAACGGCGCTCAGTGAATCGATGACCGTTTTTCCAAAGCTGGCGCAACCCTCGATAAAAGGAATGCAGCGTTCAAATTCTTCGCACGCGCGATCATAGTGGGCCGACCGAAAATAGGATTCTCCTTTTCTGCAGTAAAGCAGAGCCAGCTGCTGTTCGCCGCAATCGGCCGATTTATCTTCCAGGAACTTCAGGAGAGACGTTTCCTCTTCGCGCGGTGGGGCCATCAGCCATAATCCCTGCGGATTGTAGGCCAGCACGCCATTCTTCATAATGTCAATATTCTTGCATTGATTTTTTGTAAACATTTCGCGAAATTCATCAATGCGACGCAAAAGCCGTATCGCAAAGGAGCGATTATATTGCAGGCACTCGATGACAATTCCGGGTAAAACCTTAAACAAATGCCCCGCATTATCCCATGCCAGACTGTTGCAATATGCCAGGACCGCTGTCTGGTATCGTTGGTCGTCATAACGTTTTTCCATTAAGCCGATCCCGGCCTTGAGCTCATCGAGCTGTTCGGAAAAAAGTTGCGCCGCTGCGGTCCCAAATTCCTTTACAATTGAGGCAATTTCGGTATTTTCTCCCGCTACGGCTTCTTTAATCAGAAGATCGCGAAGCAAGCCGTGTCCCGTTTCATGCATGCGTTTGCACGAAATAAATGGGTATTGCTCGGAAAGGTCGGTAAGTATTGTGCTCACGTCCGCATACGGCACGTTCCATAGTTTCGCCAGCGCGTTCCCTTCCAATTGGTACATGAGCGCGCACTGGAGAACCTTCTTTTTTACGGCATTATCAGGGCACTGTTTAAGAAATCGCGAAGCTTCCGCATAAACCAACTGTTCGATGGACGCATCCGCTTGTTGCGTTTCTTTGAGGACATCCGCAAGCGGGGCATCGCTTTTTACCAATCCAAGGATGTCTCTGACAACCAAAGGAATCCCTCTACTGTTTTTTTCAATGCCGTCGATTTCCTCAATGCCAAGGTTCAACTGGCATGCCGTGGCGCATTCTTTGATGTCCGACCTTGTTAAAAGAAAATCATTAAAATTAATGGAACAGAGCATTTCTTCCTGAAAACTATTTCGATAATTCCTCGTTAAATTTTCCCTGCCGGAAATAATCACCATGACTCTGCTTTTTTTTTCAAACAGTTTGGCCAAAAAAACAGTGCGCATCCAACTTTCCATTTCTTTGGAGCTTACCCGGTCAAATGCATCGATGGCAAGGACAACGGCGTAATCAGCGGATAGCCGGACGATTCCGTTAACCAACACCATTGAAAGCCTGTAATCGGAATTATCATAAAGGTCAAGGTCATCTTCCGGCAGGCTTTTATTTTCATGGAGCCATGCGATGAAATCAGCGGTTAATTCGTGATGCGCATGGTCAACGGCTCCTGGCGTCATTTCCTGCTTTTTTGTTTTTTGCGAATGTCCCAGGTGTTCCAACTTTTCATGATACCATTCATCTATCATCAACCGTTGTGCTGTGTCCCGAACATGTTCAATCCTTTGTTTAATCTGGCCGTATTCCGAAAAATATGGCGCTATTGCCGAATCCTCGTCGATGAAAACGGAATATAAGGCTTCGATGAACGTTTGTGGTGTAATGGTATTTCTTAGGGAAATATCTTCACCGTCAAGCAACAGGACCTTTATGTTTTTTTTGGTTTCAGAACCCATGCTTCGGGCGCAATCGAGACATTGGTCCACCATGGCGGATTTACCCGTGCCGCTCACGCCATAAAACATGAAAATCCTCGGCCATAATTCATCCGTATCGGTCTGTTTATGGAATGGGAAGAAAGGCCTCTGGTCTTTCCCTTCCGCGGCCATTATCGCGAGGTACCTGCTAAAATCGCGTTTAAAATTCCTGCGTCCCGCAAAAATCTCTTGTGCCATTGTATCGGGTCCTTTTTTAAGTAATATCTATTGGTATACCAGAAAAATACATATAGGTCGTATACAAAAGAAAATACCCCGTTCAAATTTGACATTTGCGATGGCAAAAACTCTCTCTCAAATAAAATTGATAGTTTTCCTTGAGAATTCCCATAAGGTATATTACCAAAGTAATAAGAAATAGTATACTTTATTTGGAGGTGTTTTTATGAAAATAAATTCGGTTTATGCGTTATTGTTTGTCGCCATTATTTTTTCGGCCTGCGGCTCGCGCCAAACCGTAAAGGTCAGCGAGACCCCTGACGATAAAAAAGGCGCGATTATTTTTTCAGGCGGCGCGGGCGATTCCTACGAAACGGCTATCGTCCTTAAAAGCGCGAACAGGGCCGTCAAGAAACAGGAAGATGCCGTTGCCGGGGAGTACGACTATATAAGCAGTCTCTACGGGAAAAGAGACAAAGAATGGGTTGTTGAAGAGCAAAGCATGGTAAAAGAAAATAACAGGGTCTACGATATGGTCCGGGTGAAAATCGTGCAAAATGATAAAATGCACTTCTTTTATTTCGATATAACCGAGTTTTCGAAAAAGATGCCTACCCCACCCCAATAGGAAAATCGTTCGTAATATTTTTTCCGTCGCATCGGTTTGATTGCCGTTTCGAACCGCTTATTTTCCGAACATCTTCATTAGGCATGTGGCAACAGGTTTTGCTTCGGAAATGCCCTTATTGTAAAGGGCAATTATGTAAAATCCCGGCAACAAAGCGCCTTCTCCCATCGCGGCGGGGACCGCGTTTACCCGGTGGACTCCCGGCCCCATTTCCGCATCAAGAGCAACTCCCGCCAATGCGCCGTGGCCGTTAAAAAGCGCCAGCTTTACCCTGGATTGCATGGGAATTGAGAACTCCACCATTGATGTTTTCGGCACGGCCCGTAGAGAATAGACTGACGAGGCAAAGGTTGGGCGGTTCAGGGGCCGTATGGCGCTTGCGGCATCGTCGATAAAAACTAGTTCGATGCCGTTTCCCGTGGACAGGTTTCTTGAATATTTTCTGTCAACCGAATCGTTCCAGTGCTCGAACACGCCAAGGCTGGACAGTCGTTGGGTGGCAACCGCGTGATTCGGGTCGTAGAACGTACCCGAAGGCGGATTGTTTGCCTGGGCGGCTTCGATCAAATAATCTTCCGCGCCGGGAATTTTCGGGTACTGAAAGGTATCGTTGTCAAATTGGAAAAGATCAAAGAGAACGCTCTCAATGGCCACGGGGTCCTGCGAGGCAAACAAGCTGGACGTCCAACCTCCTTTAAATGGAGCCGCAGACCACGTATGCGGCACGGTATCATTGTTATGGTCTCCCTCGTATAGTCCGTCAACGAGATAGACAAGGGTTTTGCCTCCTAGGTGTGCGTGCCCCATGAGGTCTACCAATGCGCGGTAGCTTCCCGTCTGGAGCGACTCAAACGCAAGGCTCTGGTGTAAATCATAATAGCCGCTGTCGGTCGGCAAGCGTATAAGCGACCCATAATGGTTTTTTGCGCATGCGGTAATGCCTTCGCCCTTATGGGACTTCATGTTGGCGAGACTGATAACGTAGGTCGCCTGAACATAGTGTTGCGCCACGTAATCCTGCTTTGCCCCCGCAGGCCTGCAGCTCCAATAAACCGGCGTCGTGGAAAACGCGACTTTTGTACGGCCGAATTTGCCCGCATGGTCCATATAATGGACATTGGGAAATTCGGCATGGCAGGAATCATAATATTCGTTGGGATAGTAGGCCGTCGGGTCCCCAATGGAGATGTCAGCTTGGCGCGCTCCAGCGACGTTTACAAGCTGCCGCAGCAGGGAGCGGACAACCTGGGGAGAAGTATTCATGAAATCTAGTTTTCTATTAAGTGAATAAGTCATGCTGTCAACGCAGCAGAATGCGGGGAAATAATTGCAACCGGAGAGGTTTATTTTGATCGCAATTTTTTCCCCGGCGGAATACCCTGCATTGCCCCGTCCATGCGTGAGATTAAAGTATCGGAACAATGTGTCCCACGCGGTCGCATCGTCCGCTTTTCCGCTCAGCGCACGGATACTCCGTGACATCATCTGGTCCACGACAACCTGACTGGTATGATTGCTTTCCCACCAGTGGCCGTCACCCAGGCCTTTCCAATTCGAAACCGCGGAGTCATGCACCCACACAACGCGGCCCGGGTTCGCCCCTTTGGCGTCGCCGACAGGGGCATTGGCCTTTATCGCCGCACGGGCCGAAGAATGGGGCATGGAAATGAAAATGCCGCCCATGATTCCGCCAACCGCCATACAAATCAAGGCCGTTAAATACTGCGATCGCCGGAAATAAGCGCGCGCTTTTTTAAAGAATAAAAGGGACGTTCCCAACCCCAAAAGCCATAGCACGAACGTGGACGCCAGTGGCGCCGCTACCCGCATGCATGGGTATGCGGCACGGCTGGGTTTTGGTAGTACGCGCGCCAGAAACCACACGAGCGACCCGATTCCCAGAATGGGGAACAATATCTTCAGACGCCAATGTTTTTTTTGAGCAATCTTACAGGTCACCTTTTGCAATGTATCTATAGTTTCCATGTTACGTATCCTTGTGTAAATCAGATGGTTTCTTCATCTTTTTGCGGTCCCGGCTTTTATTCTTCTATTAATTTACATGCATTCAAGCAAAATGCAAATAGGTTTTGTAAAAAACCGCTTTCTGTGAGGAAACAGTGAAACCGCCACTGAATAAATATACTTGACTGGCGGTTGTTTTTGTCCAGAAAGGTAATGCAGGAGGAATAAGCGAGGAGAGGTGTCTATGGGCTCCGAATATAACCGGATCCAAACCATGTAAGACAACTTTGCAATTCGCGGGCAGCGTTATTAATTAGCCCCGGTCATTCCGGTCAACTACGGCATAAAGGTAATCCGTTTTTCAAACACGCCCGACGTTTTGCCGTTCAGGCCGATGGCGGCCATGCGCACGATATACAGGCCGGACGCGACGGGACCATTGTCCCTGCTCATGCCGTTCCAGGCCACGGTCCCCAAGCCGGAAGCCAGCGCGTCGGACTTCACGGTCGCCCTCCAGATCTCGCGTCCCGACACATTCACGATGGAAAAGTCCAGCTGCCGTATGTTCTGAACGGGTACGCTGTACTGTATCCGAAGGCTGCGCTTGAATGGGTTGGGATACGCGCCTATCAGCGCCAACGGGTGATTGGCACCGGTCAACTTCACTTCGGCCAAATAGGCCTCGCTTCCCGCGACGATTTCTCGGTATTCGCATGCATTGTTTCCGACAACAACGCGCATGCTTTTCCCGGCCTCGCTCATGACGCCCGTGGCCGGATCAAAAAGCGCGATCCGGAAATTACCATTGGGAACATTACCGTAGGTCGCCGTGCTCAGATCAACTTCCTCGGCGCTTCCGCTTGTATTTGCAAACGCAAGGTCAAAGCGCACTCCCCCGTCTTTCTTCCAGTTCCCCTGCGTTATAACATGGGCATACCGCCGTTTCCGCGCGTCTACAACGCTCATGCTCACGTGGTCGAACGAAGGGGGCAGCGGAAAATATCTGGCGGCCCCTTTACCCTCACTATAGCCGCAGTAAACGGCGTTCAGGGTCTTGCCGCTCAGCGTCACCGCTTTTATTCCCAATGACCAGCCTTGCGCGGATATCTTTTTCTTGGCCGAAGCGGCCGTTACCTTCGACATTGACGTGGGCGTCGGAGGAACGATAAGCCTAACAGGAACGGAAAACGGATTAAAAATTGACGCTATTCCCTTAATGGAGTCGGCCCGGTTACCGAGAGAGTCCGCCCCGGTCTGGGCCAACTTGCTTATGAAAAGATTTAACGTGGTATATGAAGTATCATCCTTTGTACCATAGGGAACCTTTTTCCATGAATAATAGTACAAACTGTCGCCATAATGCACGCTGTCGTTTCCATTCGTGGCGTCAATGATATCGCCGATTCTAATATTGAACTTATACGGAAGCGCAATATCAGACCATGTATCTGGCTTCAATACAATAGTGTCGGGCTGCTTCAAACTGGGGGTTATCCCGCCGCCAAAATCAATTTGCTCCTGATTTAGAGTTTTTATCCATATCAAACGGCCTGGATAAAAAGCGAAAAGCGAGTCGTTTGCATTGGAATATTCCACCCATGTATTCGTATCGGCCGGGTTACCGGTTGTGTTTGAATACCTGAAAAGCCTGAACTGAACGGGATCATATTTCCATTTCCCCTTCACGGCAAGGCCCTTCAGGGCGCTCGTGTCCGCCGGATTATACAGATACGCCGTAACCCGGAGCGGCGTCCATTTCAACGGATCGACCGATGTAATGTCCGAACTGGTCGCCCTGATCACCTGGCGCGACAGGTCCATCGTATCGTTATGGACCCCGTCGCTCACGATGATGTGCGCGCGAAGCCCATAATCCGGGCTCACGAAATCGCCGATAATAGAGAACGGAATCGTGTCCGTCTGCCGCGATAATACCACCGTGTCGCTGACACCGTCCGCGTAGGAATTGCCGCCCTTCGTATATTCAAAGATGCACCTGACATTCGATATGTTGTCGGAAAGGGAAAAAGTGTCCACGATGTCCTGCCCGCTCGCCACGACGGAATCCCCGTCGGTCCCCAGTTGCGCCACCCGCGGGGCCATTGTGTCGACCATCGCGATAAACGGATACCCCAGGTTGTTAGTCTTTACATAAACGTAATGGCCGACCGTATCGTAGCTCACATTGTCCGTGTCCAGCATGAACGAATTCGTCGCCGCGTTATACAGGTATATTCTGATATCGCTCAGCGGGCGTCCCGAAGGAATGGAATCATAGCGCACGCCGACGTAAAACCGGGGACCGTGGTTCTGTTCCGTGAACGCGAAACCGATGCTCACCGGTATAAACCCGGCAAGCGCGCCCGCCGGAATTTGCGCGGAGTATTTGAGCGTGTCGCTGGTGGGATCAAAGCTCGCGTCGGTAACAATCCTGACGCTCCGGTTGAAAGCAAAAACCGTATCGTTGACGCCGCCATACGTGACCGTCTGCCAGGAAAACGAAGGCGTATGCAACTTACCCATCGCGGCGGTGTCAACCGCCGGCGACCAAGCGCCCGTCGAAGTTCTAAGCCATAGCCCGATGTAATAGGT
>JBAVGL010000239.1:0-1895 GCA_049684795.1 Chitinivibrionales bacterium
GTAAAGAGCCGCGTTCCCCTGCCTTTGATCTGAATATATTCCGTTGGCGAGAATATCGGTCGCATGAGCCCGATATTGAGCAGGTCCTTACAGTTGTAACCGGTTGAAAGCATATCCACGGACACGGCAATTTTCTCCGTACGTTTATAACCTTCATTGAAATTGACCCTGAATTCTTTGCCGAGCGAAGAAGCCTCCGGGATACGTGAAGTGATAGTAAGGGCAATGCCGGGTTGGATCGTATTAAAAATTTTCGTAAGATTGGTCGCGTGGGTCTGGTTGACCGCGAAGATGATCGATTTACCTATAGCGTTCGTTGGATCGCGCTGCGCTTCGCGGAGAAACGCTTCGCACATGAGGCGGTTTCGGTCAGGGGTAAAAACTTTCTTTTCGAGGTCCTTGATCTTGAAATTTTCTTCCTGCTCATTTATTACCACGGCCCAGCCTGATTCCGCCAGGGCCTGCGTTGTAATATTGGATCGAAGATCAAATATCTTTGGAAGACAAAGGAAAGGACCTTCCGGGTCTTTTACCGCATCGATGATGTCGTAACGGAATGTTGGAAATCCTGGTTTGCATCCGAAATAATGATATGTGTCGCGAAGCTCCCGCGCTTCAAGGGCCTTCGGGTTTTCCGCTCCAAGCTGGTCGATGTTGATATTTTTCAAGTAAGCTTTTGGCGTGGCCGTCAGACCTATGCGAGTGGCTTGGAAGAACTGGACGACCTCGCGCGCATCGCCGTAAATGGAACGGTGGGCTTCGTCGTTGATGACTAGATCAAAGTAAAACGGCGTGAATTCCTGGCGATAGCGGCGGTCGGTCATGAGCGACTGGATCGTGGCGACAACGACCGACGAGCCGAGCAATTCGCCGTTTCGTCGCGCTGTTTTGTAAATCACCGGTTTGAATTCCGGGAGTACGACCGCAAAGTCCTCGATGGTCTGCTTCGCAAGCTCGATGCGGTCAACAATAAAAAGCACCCTTTCAGCATTCCGGGTAATTAAAAAACGCCGGATAAGCGCCGCGCAAAGAAGCGTTTTGCCCGTGCCGGTGGCCATTTCGAGAAGGAATTTTCGTTTACCTTTTTCATCAAACTGTTTTGCGATTTCATTCATGGAATTAATCTGGTAACGCCGCAGTAGAAGGTCATGCTTTAAATGTTGAAGATAGTCAGGTTTAATAATTTCAGTCTGGAGCGGTCGCGGCGGCTGAAGATTTTTAAGCCTGAGCCGTTCGATGTCCTGTCTGGAAGGAAGGCGTTCTATGCGGTAAGCGTCTCGCTGGTCCGCGCGTTCATAATTCCAGAACCAGTGTTCTCGGCCATTAGAAAGGATTATAAAAGGCGCATTGAGATTTTCCGCGTATCCGCGAGCCTGTTCTTTTGCATCGTACGGGTCAAGGTCTTCGCGTTTGGCTTCGAGCACGCACAGGACCCTGCCGGTGCTTTCCAGAAGCAGATAGTCAGCCCTGCCGCTGCCTGTATGGTGTTCAAATCGGACCTGCCTGGAATCGAGCAGGTTCCAGCCGCTGTCTTCCAGGGCGTGGTCGATAAGAACGCGGGAAAATGCTTCGGGATTATCCGCCATTTTTTTCCGTCCGCCATTGAAAAATTAAAAGCGTATAATTTGCAATAGTAATTGCAAATTCCGTGGCCATAAAGAATATTCTGGTTTTAACAGTTGTTAAAACGGGCTATTACAAAATATACATTGCTATGTCATTAAGAAAGTTTAACGCCGGTCAATCCGGTTGGGCGCGATAACCACGCCCGTATGCACGACCACGCGGCCGCAATAATCGACGTATTCCAGCGCCGAGAGCTCGCCTTTTGAGTCGTTGACAAGCCAGGAGCAAATCTCGAAGCCGATGGCGTCGGCGTCCGGATCGATATGGTC
>JBAVGL010000240.1:0-7823 GCA_049684795.1 Chitinivibrionales bacterium
GGGGTGGTCCATACGATCACGGCTTATGAAAAGCCATCCGTGCTTGGCCATATGCAGGTAAAGACAATTAACGGCAGGATAGAACTCCTTGTCCCGCCGGCGACCGGGCTGAGCGACAAAAGCCCCATCGAGGCCGAAATTCTGGACATGAGCGGCAGACAGGTGTGGAAAGGCGCGCTTACAGCCAATCAAATTTGCTCTTCAACGCATGCCATGCAGGTAAATACCATGAGTAAAGGGTCTTATATTGCCGTTCTCAAAGTCGACGGAGTTGTCGCGCAGCGCAGCAAGATAGTTGTTCCGTGAGAGTATATAAAAAGAGCATTTTATTCTTTAGTAAAATCAGGGGGATCCTTTTTTTCAGGATAATCCTGGTCAGGAGGACAAAACGAATGAATGGTAAAAGATTGCTTCTGATACCGGGGGCTTTGCTATGGCTTCACGCGGCCTATGCCGGGGATTCCGATATTAAAGTTACTCCGTCAGCTTCAGTGTACTTTCAAATAGGCCAGCTTGAACAGACTTTTGACCAGTCTGTGTCATTGCCGAACAAGACCTGGGACCAGCGCTGCGATTTACGGCTTAACCTGAATGCCACGGTGCAAGAACACTTGCGGATAATCGTTGCGGCAGAAGCTGCAATGGTCACCCAAGTCCAGCCGCCGAGAGGAAATCAACCGATGGGAGCTACATCTTCCAGTTCATATGCATTTCCTCGGGAAGGTCAGGGGATTTATAGCTTCGGTGATGACCCGGAAAATTCTTTCCTGCAAATAGCCGTAGGTTATTTTCCGTTTAAATACAACCCTCAGGCCTCTAATATGGGGGAATATCTTTTTCGGACAGGCACCTACCCTCCCTTTATAATCAACGATTTTGACGATTGCGAAGCCAGACTGCTGGGGTTGCGCGTATCAAGCAATCTTTTCAGCAGGCTTAGATTTGACGCTCTCTTTACAAGCGAAACTTATTATAATCCTCTCGGCGATTATTCGTTGTCGCTGCTGGCAGGATTTAAACCAAATAAAATTGTTGATATAGGCGCAGGCGTTTCCTGGAGTCGATTATTGCCCCTTGATCCACGGGAAACAACCAACCCCAGCAGCATTGTCTACGCTAGTGATGGAATAACCCCAGTCATTCAAAATGGAGACACGCTTAAGTATACGTTTAAAGGTACTAAACTCATGGCGCGCGTTACTTTTGACCCGAAACAATTTTTGCCTGACGATATATTAAATATGTTTGGAAAAGAAGACGGTAAATTCTATGCTGAAACCGCCATTCTTGGATGGAGCGACTATGGCTCTTACTACAATGACATCATGAAACGATTGCCGGCAATGGTGGGGTTCAATATTCCAACGACAAAATGGGGGCTAGATGTCCTTTCTCTTGAACTGGAATATTTTGGTTTTAATTACGATCAGTTCGCTTTTCCTCCGGGCCAAACGCCCACGGACGGTTTAAACACGGACAAATATGTCTCGGATAACTTTTTTCATTGGTCTTTATTTGCCACAAAAACCGTTGTAGGCGGGCTAAGCATCAAAGGACTTATCGGAAAAGACCACTATCGTGTTACCGGTTCCACGTCCCCATGGGCCGGAGTAGATAATCCGACTTCATCCTATGGTAGCGGCGAGCTCCTTATGGCACATGGCGATTGGCACTACACCTTAAGAGTCATGTATTCATTCTGATCAGCCGGAACAAGCTAAAGAGGACAAGAAAATGAATTTGAAATTATCGCTTTTTATATATGCTGCCGTGTTTTGTTTCCAAGCGCTCCATGCCGAAGAACCTGATGTAAAGATCATGCCATCGGGTTTTGCCTACTATCAAATAGGGCAGCTCGTTTCAACGAGCGACGCTACGGAGCAGACTACCGGGTTGCCTGATAAATCGTGGGACCAACATGCTAATTTACGACTTACGCTTGAAGGCGTGGTCCGAGAACGTTTACGGATCATTGCCGGGGCCGAGCTTGGAATGGCCACTTTTGCCGGAGGCGGAGGCCACCCTACCACTATTAATACGGCTTTTTCGCTCAAGGAAGCGCAGGGAATTTATTCCTTCGGCGAAGATTTAATGAGTCCTTTTTTACAAATTGCACTGGGATACTTTCCGTATAAATATGACCCACAGGCAACGAACATGGGCGAATACCTTTTCAGTTACCGCACCGGGGCTTACGCGCCCTACATTATCAACGATTTTGATAATTGCAAGTCGCGCCTATTAGGCTTGCGTATTTCGTCAACTATTTTCGGGAGTTTCAAGAACGATCTTCTTCTGACAAGCGAAATGCCTGTGGGAAGCGGCAAGGGAAATATGCCGATGGGGGATTACTCCCTATCGTGGTTGACAGGATATAAATATAAAAAAATATTTGAAGCCGGCGCGGGAATCTGCCTGAACCGTTTAATTCCGATCGATCCTTCGCAGACTACTCCGGCGAGCGCGATTGCCCTTGACAGCGCGGGTCTTCCGATCATCCAGAATGGCGATACTCTTCACCTTACCATGGAGGCGATCAAGCTCATGGCGCGGTTTTCAATTGACCCCAAACAATTCCTGCCTGTTGATTTCGCAAGCAATTTAGGACTGGAAGACGGCAAAGTCTATATGGAAACGGCCATACTGGGCCTTCAGAATTATGGGGCATACTATAATTATGATAACATCCATAAACGATGGCCGGTCATGGTTGGATTCGATATTCCCACGACAAAATGGGGGCTTGATTTTCTGTCCCTTGAGTTGGAATACTATGGCTGGCGGGACAACCTTACAATTCCACAGGGTACGCCGATGGCCAACGTCACACAGGACCAGTATAGCGGCCAGCAGATGTTTCGTTGGTCCCTGTTTGCCCAGAAGACCCTGGTCAAAGGCTTTTGCATAAAGGGCCTGGTGGGAAAAGACCATTACCGCACCGTTGACGCAGGAGGAAGCGTCACCAACGAGGAATTGTTACGCGCCAACGGCAACTGGCATTATAATTTGAGATTCATGTATCAGTTCTAAGCTGCTCGTTTCGATAGGCCTGCCGAAGGCAGGCACTCAACGAGCAGAAATAAAAGCTGGCTGAGCGATACATTGAGTTTTGCCGAAATGTGTCGCGAAGCGATGTATCGACCCGATTCCTGAAACAGAATAAGTGAATTTGAAAAAAAATCTTTCAGCCCTGGTCATATTGGCGGTCGCTTTTTTTATGGGAAACGCCTGCGCGCAGACCGCGGCCCAGCTTGAAAGCAGCTTCGGCAATCCATCAACTGATTACCGCCTGATGGTCCGCTACTGGTGGTGGGGCAGCAACGTCAGCCGGAGTGAACTTACCTGGGAACTGCAACAGATGAAAAGCCAGGACATCATGGGCGTTGAGGAAATCGGCGTATATGCGGCCGCGAGCGGCTCGACGGTTTCTCTGGGCAGCGCGCAATGGGCAACCAACGTCGCTGCCTTGATAGAAGAGGCGTCAAAACTGGGTATGTTCGTTTGGTTTACTCCCGCGACGGCTTGGCCGTGGTGCTATAACGGGTCGGGATTATACGCTAAAGCGGCGAGCGATAGCGTTCTATACCAGAGCACCCTGATCACCGGTCCGCAAACATGGACAGGTCAGGTGCCTCAGCCGGCCGGATTGAACGCCGACGCGCGGTTATGGCAGGCCACGCTGGCCCGAACGGCGACAACGGGCAGCATCGACCCGGTTTTCGACACCGCCATTGTGGTGACGCAAAACGTTCAAGCCAACAATTCGGCAACGATTGCGGTGCCTTCCGGGCAATGGATCCTGACGGGTTTCTGGCTGCAACCGATCCAATATGGCGGCGTTACAAACGGCAGGCAGCCGGATAATTTAGGCCCGACCGTGTCCTTTGAAGATTCCGGGTCGGTGCATATGCAGCTTAACTGGCTCGTAAGCCCGGTGCTGGCCAATCTCCAGAATGCCGGTGAAGGCTCTTTTATCGGAACAACGCTGAAAGGGTTTAATTGCGATAACCTTGAGGTGTATTCGCCGGGAATCAGTTGGAATTTCGATAAACAATTCCAGGCCGAGCGTAAATGGAACCTGGTTCAATATTTACCAGCGCGCTTTTACAAATCAACCCAGAGCGATGGGATTCGGATTGCCGCCGAATATAATGCAACGCGGGCGGTTTGTCATAGCAAGTACGGCTTTGGCGGAGCGCGCCAATGGGCCGCGCAGAATGGTTTGACTTTTCGCGGCCAGGGCCATGACTGGTATTATTGGGCCGACAGCTATGGAAATTCGGACATCCCGGAATTTGAACAATATGGAGGCGCGCTTGTAAGCGGCGGTGCCAATGCGGGCCCGTTGGGAAGAGTTTCGTATGGCCAGAAAGCCAGGGCGGGGGCCGATGTCTACGGCCGACGGATCGTGTCCTGCGAAACGTTTACCCTGCTCGATGGAGACGGCGATACAAACAATCCTTCCTTGAAGCTCATGAACCAGTCGCTGAACAATGTTCTGGGCGCGGGCGCAAACAAAATCCTGTTCCACGGTTACACCTATTCGCCGGAGGACCAAAGCTGGTCCGAGAATTTCCGGGCCTCGGCCAAGTTCAACCACTGGCACCCGTTTTTTCCGGTCTTCAAGGGCTTTGCCGATTATATCGCCAATTACATGTATGTTTTACAGCAGGGCAAACCAATCGTGGACATTCTTTCCTTGGGACCGGATACGTCGATCGGATACAATAATAGCGAGGTTAAGGAAGACCCGTGCAGTGAAGCGGGGTTTCTCCAGAACACGTTCACCGTAGGCAGCGGCGCGATAAGCACGCCCATGGTCACTTATAAGCTATTTATTGTAAAGGACACGATCCGGTATGTCGAGACAATGCGCAAGCTCGACACCATGATAAGCGCCGGCGCCAGCGTGTTATTTACAAATGGAATGGTGGTCGGGACCACGCCATACTATTACGGCGGTCAATATGCGGCCATAAGCGCCGAAATGGCGGCGATCAAAAGCCGTATTTACGATGTCATTACCGGCGCGGGGCCGGTAGCGGTGGGATCGGGCAAGGTGTGGACCACCAAATATGACACGCCGCAAGCGGTGCTGACGTATCTGAATATCAAACCCGACGTGATCGGGCCCGCGGGATGGCAAACCGTGGCCGGCGAGCTGCCCTTTCAGCACCGCCGCGGTGACGATTTCGACGTTTATTTCTTGAATAATAATTCAGGCGCTTCCGGAAACTGGCAGTTCAGGGCCGTCGGTAAGGTCGAAGAGTGGGACGCAGCCACCGGGAGGGTTACGCCATTGAATTTTACCAGCAATGGGGAGTATTCCACAGTGTATCTCGGTGGCGCACTGTACGATTCAAGACTTATCGTCATCAGGCGTGATAAGCCCGCGGTTTCTCCCAATCTTGATTCCCTTTACTATTCAAATTATCAGACTATTTTAGGGACATGGAAAGTCATCTTTACCACCAACCTGAGAAAAGCCACCGATACCGCGAACGTAACCACCTTGACTGACTGGAGTTCAATTAGCGGTCTGCCCGGCGCCTTCGTGGGAACAGGGGAATATACCATCGGGTTCAACCTGTCGTCCCTGCCCGATTCGACCAGGGACGTAATTCTCGATTTAGGCACGATGTATGATGTCGCGCAGGTTTCCATTAACGGCGTGAGCGCGGGATATACCTGGAAAGCGCCCTATCGGGTGTATGTGACGGGGTTGCTTAAAGCCGGAGCCAATCAGCTTGACATACGGGTCGGCAGCCGCTGGTACAAATCCGGTCTGGGAAGAGGGCTTTTGGGGCCCGTGACTCTCCAGATAGGGTCTCGGGCCATCGCGACCGGAGCGGGCCCTTTAAATTCTCAAAATATCCGACCACGGTTTACCTTTAATGTACGTTCGAACGGGGGCGGAATAAGGATTGTTTTTTCCCGCCCGGACGATTACCATATATCAATAAACGACGTTCTTGGGCGGACGTTGAATGAATATGACGCGAATAAAGCCTCGCTGTTTGAAGTTCCTAAAAACGCATGCCCGCCGTCGGTATGTATAATTTCCATCAGGAGCGGAGGAGAAGTCCGCCAGACGAAATGCGTGATGGTCAAGTAATGGATATCAGAAATTATACCCCACCCAGAAACGATGAACGAAAAGGTCCCTTTGCTGCGGAAGTTGAGTGGTAAGCGCTATGCCGATTTCATAGCCGCCATAATAGCGTGACAAATTCGATTGCTTCAGTTCAAGCCCCACATGAGCGCATTGCCCGTTTCCTTCACCATTCGGCACATCGTCGCTGTAGCCTAAAAGCAACCCTAAAATCCCCATGAAACGCAGGGAAATCATGGCTTTTATGACCTCATAGTCGTTTGGAGAATAGCCGATCCATACCGGGTTTCCTCCCAAAAAAGAAAATGTGGATTCAACATATCCGGTAAGAAGGCTGTCAATGCTCCGGAAACGAAGACCAATCTTGCCGTCATAATCCCAATAATTTTGGATCCAGAAATGCCCGGTTGACATGGCGCTCAGGCCAAGGGACACGCGTTCAAAAAACCAGGGGGTCAAAAAACCGGCGCCGAATCCCATGGTTAGATAATTGGAATAATTGGAATACGTTGGACCAAGATCCATTGCGCTCGGCAACTGTTCCGCCCCGATATTAAAAAGCAGACCGATTCCTCCACCCTGCCTGAATTTAGCTGCGCCCGAAAATTGCATGCTGGGGTTAAAAAAAGAAGACTGGCTTTGAAATGTTGCGCCGCCGGAGCCGGTGTAGTTAAGGTTCTGGCTGCTGGAATTTCCCTGGCCCACGCCCATGATTCCTATGCCTGCGCAAAATCGTGATGTAACGGGCATCAGAAATTTTGCAGATGCAATGGTAAGCACGTTTCCCAATGGCGTAACATCCACCGTTTGCGCGGTTTTTCTCTCGATTTCCGCCGTACTGGCCGGATTTGACCACCAGGAGCCGGGAATGAGCGCATTTTCGAGGTATGTTGTCTGCTGGTACAACAGAAAATAGTAATTCAAAGTATCGCTATTCGCAAAATTTAAAGTAGTGAGGAAAGACAGCAGGACAAGTATTTTTATCGGCAATAAAACAGCATTGTTTATAGAACGTGTCATAAAAACTACTTCAGATAAATCTGGAATTTTAATAACCCGTCTTTCAAATGAATGATTGCGTCGTGCAATGCAGTGATTTTATCTTTGATGTGACTTTCACCGCCCGGTCCTTCGCTACCGCCTGTTTTTTCCACACGTTGAGCAAATTTCAGGAGGGTGTCGGACATTGCGTCCAATTTGTCCACGCCGGTCAACAGATTGCCGATTCTGGAATCCAGCGTTGATAAATATCCAGGTGTCGAAGCAGAAGCGGATTTTGAAATCGTGGTAAGATGGGTGATAAATTGTTGAATTGAATCAATCTTTGCATTAAAATCCCTATTGATGCGCTCCGCGATCTTCATAATTGAACAGCTGGCTGAATCGGTAAGATTGACCGCCTCATTCACCTGTTTCACGATAGAGACACGCTTTGTGGTCCCGTGCAGGAGCTGTGAACTTATCACGGTAAAAGAATCAATTATATCGTGTAATTTCCATGCGAAGCCTACTGTCTCCGAAACTCCATTATGGAACGAACCCGCAAGGGTGTCCGTTATGGGCAGCACCGGGGCAGCGCTGTCCCCGTCATAAATCATTACAATGCGGTCTCCCATCAGGCCAACATCCCTGTCGTCGATTCGATATCCCTGGTGGATAATAACAGGTTTTTGGGTTTCAATAAAAACCAGGACCTTTTCCTGCAAAAGCT
>JBAVGL010000241.1:0-3827 GCA_049684795.1 Chitinivibrionales bacterium
TTCCAAGAGTTATATACAACGGCTGGACGTGAAAATTGATTCAACGTCCCGCACGATAGGCGACCTCGAGGCCTCGCTCGCCGCGGAAAACATGAAGCTCGGGGAACGGCAGGAGGAAATGAAAACCAGGCTGCGGTACATTTACAAAACAGGGCAACTGACGCTGCCCCAGGCGGTCTTGTCGTCGCGGGACGTTTCCGACATGCTGCACCGTGTACGGTATTTTGAGGTGCTTAATCATTACGACAGGAAACTCCTGGCCCAGATCGACAGCGCGCGGTCCCGCATACAGGCGAGTAAAACGTCCCTGGAAATGGAACACCGGCGCCAGTCGATTTTAAAACGGGAAAAAGAAAAAGAATACGGCGAGCTGGTGGAAGAACAGGGTTCGCGGCAGAAATTGCTGGAAGGCGTGCGCTCGCAAAAGGCGGTGTATGCATCGATGATACGGGAACTGGAAGCCGCCCAGACGGAACTCAAAAATATCGTCGCCATGCTCGAAAGTAAACGGAAAAAAACGCGCACCGCGAAAGAACAGGGCATGCTGAGCGGCTTCGAGAAACGAAAAGGTTCTCTGCCCTGGCCGGTCGAAGGCTCGATAACGACGGAGTTTGGCAAAGTGGTCCATTCAGTTTACAAAACAGTCGTCATGAACACCGGCATCGACATCAGCGCTCGAAAAGGGGAAAAGGTCAGCTGCATTGCGTCGGGAAAGGTCGCTTACGTCGGCTGGATGCGGGGGTTCGGCAAATTCGCCATTGTCGATCACGGCGGTTACTACACGACCTATGCGCATATGGCTGATGTCACCGTTGAAAAAGACGATGAAGTGAAGATCGGTTCAATCCTTGGCACGGTTGGAGGCGACAGCGGCATTCTGGGGGAGACCAAACTCCATTTTGAAATCCGAAAGTCGACCGAGGCGCTGGACCCTGTTGAATGGCTTGAAAAGAAAATACAATGACGAAAACCATAACATGGAAGAACCTGGTTGGACAGGAGCGGGTAAAAGAAGTCCTGTCCACTGCATTCGCGCATGAAACGCTCGGTCATGCCTACCTTTTCTGCGGCGATGACGGGACGGGCAAGTTTCTGGCCGCTTTGGAGTTGTCGATGGCGTTGTTATGCACGTCCGCTTCGAAGGTTCCCTGCTATGAATGCGACGCATGCGCCAAGGTGCTGCGCTGTGCCCATCCTGATTTCCACGTCATCGTGCCCGTTTCCCTGGAAAAGGAGCACAGGGGAAAAGACGGAAAGCTCAGCGCCGAAGGCTGGAATTATTTGACTTCGTGCGTGCAGGAAAGAATAGCGCGGCCTTATGGGTCTGAGAAATTCCGGGGGGTCCCGTCGATTCCGGTTGAATGGGTCAAAGAAGTGAACCACACTGTGATACGAGGCGCCCTTTCGGCTCGTAAAAATATCGCGCTCATCGATGGCGTTGACAGCATGAATAAGGAATCGGCCAATGCAATGCTCAAGACCCTCGAGGAACCTCCAGCCGACACGCTCATGCTGCTTATGACCGCGCGTCCGCAATCGGTGTTGCCGACCATCGTTTCGCGATGCCAGATCCTGAGGTTCGGCGCCGTGCCGGCGCCCGCGATCAAAACGGCGATGATCGCGAGGTTCGGCGCCGAAGGGGTTTCGGAGCAGGTCATCGACGAGGCGGTGCGTTTCAGCATGGGGTCGCCGGGCCGGGCGCTTTATATGTGCGAAAACCCGTCGGGCGAACTTGCCGGGAAGGCCCGAGGCCTGATTGATTTATGCGTGGCGGCGGACTGGCAGGGAATCGCGGCATGTGTGGATGATTTAGCGAACCAGGGCGACTTGGACAGTCATGAAAGGCTGTTTATGCACATGGCCCATTGCCTCCGCGGCCGGTTTTTACGGAACATGCCCGTTTCTGAGACATTTATTGATACTCAAGATATTTCGGCGGCCGCGGAAGAACCTGACCTTCTGGCGCCTTTAGATACGTATTCGTTCCAACGGATATTAAAAGCATGCCAGGACGCCATAGCCGCATTGCGAAGCTATGGGAATATTTCACTTGTTCTGGTAAATTACT
Source organism: Chitinivibrionales bacterium (assembly GCA_049684795.1). Taxonomy (GTDB): domain Bacteria; phylum Fibrobacterota; class Chitinivibrionia; order Chitinivibrionales; family FEN-1185; genus JBAVGL01. The sequence goes on from JBAVGL010000241.1 coordinate 2,069, forward strand.
CAATAACCCTTATGGAGATCATTCATGGGAAACAACAGCAAATTAGTCGAGGTCGTTTTTAAAGGCGAGCGCCGGGCGATTTACAGGAACCGGAATGAACTGGATATCGACGCGGGTGACAGCGTGATAGTCGAAGCCGAGCGCGGCGAGGACCTGGGCCGGATTTCGCTTGTCGGCGCCCTGGTCAAATTAAAAAGGGGAAAAGGCGAGACGAAGGGCGTTATTCGAAAGGCCCTTGAAAAAGATCTCGAGACCTTGAAGGCCAACGAGGCGAAGGAACAGGAGGCTTACAAGGTGTGCAAACAGAAAATCAAGGACTATAACCTCGAAATGAAACTTATCGACGTTGAAATACAATTCGACGGCAGCAAAATCACCTTCTTCTTCACCGCGGCCCAGCGGGTTGATTTCAGGGAACTGGTCAAGGACCTGGCGGCCGTGTACCGCACGCGCATAGAACTTCGCCAGATCGGCGTGCGCGACGAGGCGAAGAGGATCAGCGGGTTCGGCATCTGTGGATGCAAACAGTGCTGCAGCGCATTCCTTAACGAGTTCGAGCAGATCACAACGCAGATGGCCAAGGACCAGCAGATATCGCTCAATCCCACGAAGATATCGGGCAATTGCGGCAGGCTTTTATGCTGCCTGCGGTACGAAGAAAACACCTACGCGGAAGTCTTCAAGGACTTTCCCGCGCCGGGGTGCGCGTGCACGATCAACGACAAGCCCGGCGTTCTCTCGTTTATCAACATATTTAAATGTCAAGGCCAGGTGCGCTTCCAGGACGGCACCGAGGCGTGGCTGACCGCCGATGAAATCAGGAAAGGAAAATCGATTAATGACAAACCACCCGCTCAAGAGTGACGGCTCGAAAAAAACAATCTGCGTCACCTGCGCGTTGCCTTACGCAAACGGCGATATTCATTTGGGGCACATTGTCGAGGCCGTGCAGACCGATATGTATGTCCGTTACCAGAAAATGCTGGGTAACAGGGCCCTGTTCGTATGCGCCGACGACACCCACGGCACGCCCATTCAGCTCAACGCCCTTAAAAAAGGCATTACTCCGGAGCAGCTCGTGGAAGAGGTGTGGCACCGGCATGTCAAAGATTATTCTGGATTTTCCATAGGATTCGATATTTTCTACACCACCAATTCCCCCGAGAATAAGCGTTACGCCGAGCTTATTTACTCAAAGCTCCGCGAGCAGGAGCTTATCGAAGACCGGGAAATCATGCAGTATTATTGCGAGCATGACAAACGCTTCCTGCCCGACCGCTTCATCGTCGGCACCTGTCCCACGTGCGGGACGGAGAACCAATACGGCGACGTGTGCGAATCCTGCGGGTCGACCTACGATCCCACGGACTTAAAATCGCCCGTGTGTATTATCTGCAAGAAAACGCCCGTGCTCAGGCCATCCACACACATGTTCGTCCGGCTCGAAAAATGCGAGCAGTTCCTGCGCGAATTCGTTATCGGTTCAAACGTCCTTCACCAGGAAATGAAGAATTTCGTCAAAACATGGATCGACCAGGGCCTGCGGCAATGGTGCATTTCTCGCGACGGTCCCTATTTCGGTTTCCCTATTCCGGGTACTGAAAATAAATATTTTTACGTCTGGCTCGACGCGCCCATCGGCTACCTTTCGTCAACCGACAAGTGGTGCGCGGACCACGGCGAAAACGTCGATACTTTCTGGGGAAGTCAAAGTCCCGGCGAGCTGGTGCATTTCATCGGCAAAGATATTGTTTACTTT